>NZ_WXWH01000051.1:0-2083 GCF_009904905.1 Vibrio sp. V30_P3S12P165
GGGATAAATTGAATATATTAGAGAATAAATTTCACTTCACGGAGGCAAGAATTGGTTATTTATATGATAAGAACCACAGTTATCCAGTGAATATTTCTCGTTACATAACGGTTTATCCGATCGAGTTACATCAGTTATTATTGAATAGTCCACTAATGTTCGATCAGCTATTTTTTGAAATGGATAACCTGGCTGAAGATAGAAACCTGATTAAACGTCCTGATGTTTGTTATCAACGACGTATTTTGTTAGTGGATGATAATGAGTCATTACGAACATTTTCGGCACTCTTATTAGAAAAACAGGGTTACGATATAGTTCAAGCAAATAATGGTAAACATGCATTAGATATTCTTTCAAATGAAAGCGTAGATCTAATCATTATGGATCTTGATATGCCCATTATGAATGGTTTTAAAGCAGCAGAAGCGATTCGTAAATTAAATACCGATGAGAGTAAAATTCCTATCATTGGTTATACTGGAGATGATCGTTCAGAAACAATTAATGCAATCTATAAAAATGGCATGAATGATTATATCGTAAAACCTGCAGATAAAGATATTCTATTAAAAAAAATAGCAAACTGGTTGTAGTTTATTCAAGCTAAGTGATCAATGTTATACTTGATCACTTAGCATCATTATCCCCGCTTCTTACTTTAAGCTGCAGAGGCTACGTTGGTTCACGTACTTACCGCCTACCTGCAATTCCAAGTTGTTTGGGTATAATGATTATTTAAAATATAAATTTGGATTTTTAATGGCCAAGCCACAAACATGAATAATTTTATCCAATTGCTCTTGAGTTAATGAGCAGTTTAAAGATAAACGAATAATGTTTTTATTTTTTGCTGTCGCCGGCCGACAAAAAACTGCACCAAATACACCATTTTCTTCTAAATAGTCTCTGACTTTTTCTGTGTTTCTTTCATCTCCAGTTTCTAACGCGATAATTTGAGATTGGCTACGGATGGTAAAACCCATATGCATCAATTCTGTACGTAAGGTATGTGCATCATGCAACAGTTTTGCTCTTTTTTCATCAGCGGCTTTGATTACTTCTAATGTTGCACTTAACGCTTCAACTTCATACGGTAAAATCGTAGAACTAAAGATGGCAGGATAGCCAACAAAGGGGAGACATTTATCCACATGATTATTGGCCCATATCGCTCCAGCCCGATAAGCAAAAGTTTTTGCAAGGCTGACCGTCATAAAATCGACCTGTTCTGATAGCCCTAATTCACATAGTAGCCCGGCTCCTTGAGGGCCGTAAACGCCTAATGAATGGGACTCATCAACCAAAATGGCACATTGATATTGCTTAGCAATTGCGACAAGGTCGACAAGTGGTGCGATGGTGCCTATCGTGCTATAAATCGAGTCTACCGCGATGATACCCGGGCCATGTCTTTTGATTAATTTGATCAGATGATCGCAATTATTATGCATAAATGGATGCAACTGAGCATTGGCATATCGAGCGCCTTCCCACATAGACATATGAGCAAAAAAATCAATATAAACCGGCGTGTCTGGTGAACAGATAGTCTGTAATAGTGCGGTGTTTGCATTCCATCCCGATTGTGATAGTAGGCAAGTATCAAATTGAGCGAAACTGGCTAATTGTTTCTCAAGTGGCGGTTTGGTTTCGTCATCTTGCAGAAAGATACCAGACATAAAGAGGCTATCATGGCTCTCATCAATTGCTTTTTTCAATCGTGTTTTAACTAGAGGGTGATTGGATAAGCTGAGATAGTCATTACTTTGTAAAAGTATGTCATTATTTGCTGGTCTTTTACCTAATACGAGATGTTTACCATTATGATTGTTCTCAATCAAATCATGGATAAATAAATCTAGACGTCTTTGAACAAATTCAGGTAGACGCGTATTTTTAACATCATTTTTCATTGATCATATCCTTTTTACATTTAATAAATGCCAGCTGACAATGGATATATTGATATGAAAAAATTAATTGTCATTAGTGATATATTATAGTTTTGCGGTAGCTAGCAAACTCTATTATATTGAATTTATTATCTATTTGTCATTCGTACGTTCAGGGAGTCTATCTG
>NZ_WXWH01000006.1:0-124891 GCF_009904905.1 Vibrio sp. V30_P3S12P165
TCTGTCTAACTTTTTATTCAATTAGACCATTGAGAATCATGAGATTCGCGTTCTTACTTTCCCTGCAACATAGACGGACAGAAAACCTAAACCTGCCAAAAAAATCGATTTTAATCAAAACCAACTTGATTACCAGTTTAATCTATTGAAATTAAATAAAGTTGTTTATGAAATTTATTAATAGTAACTATTCAGGGGGCAATTGGAGATAAAATTAGAAATCGGGAATTAGTACCACTCATAACTCTTAAGCGATGATTATAAATAATATAAGTGCTATCAATGGAGAAAATATGGCGACCTTATAGTAACCAAGCCATTTACCTGTCGACTTAAAATGTTTGTTTAAGCGACTCTTCATTGCTGTAATTTCAGTATTTAACTCATCTGGGTACTCAGCTTCTTTTCCATCAATAGAGCTAAATACAAGATCTTTAGCTTTCTCCAATGATTCATACTTATTCTTTTGACTTTTAAGCAATCCGTACATAAGCAGAATCGTAACAATAACTCCGATTACTAGCAGGACAAAAACTAGTGCGTCTAACTGACCCTTTTGCATAATTGCGGCTAATGCCATAACAGAGGCTGGGACGGAAAAAAGCTTAAAAACAATGTCACTAGTCAGATTAGTTAATTTTTCAGATAGCTCAATTTCAGCTTCAGCAACTTCTTTTTTAGCCTTATGAAACGAAAAACCACTTAAGTAAGTAGACAGATTATTCTGATATAAAGCAACGAATGCTCCCCAAGAATCAATCAATTTGTTAAAGGCTTCATCTGGGGCATAACCTCCACCTAAAAATTCATGCAATGAAGCATAAAAAACACTCAGTTTATCACTGTAGTGCATATTCAATTCGGATTCGGCTGAAGTCAACTCATTCAAAAGAGAGAAATTAATGTCTTTCGATAGTAAATTTTCAGAAATACTTACACTTAAAACTATAGGTGTTCGATGTTCACCTGAGAGATAAACTAAAGTCCGAGAATCACCCATTTTTTCATCATGATAATGAGCTAAGTTTTCAAGTTTAGCTACACTTCTAATTAGTAATTTCAGCCGGCTAAAAATATCATCGTCATCAGATTCTATTGAGTTAGCTGAATAATATAAATCTTCATCGAATAAATAAAATTCAGGCAATTCAACAACTTCAGAATAAGAAAATGTAAAGTTATCAAGAAAAGCATTTAAGTTTTGGTAAAATTGAGATTCATTAGTTCTAGGCGTTCGAAAAGTTAACTCAATTTCTTGGTCTATATAATCATTAAAATTGACTGAATTTCCATCAATATCACTACCATTTATCTCACGCAGGTATTCACATTGCTCAAGAATTTCAGCTATACCCTCAGTAACATGAACAGAGCAACTAAACACAGGCCGATTAAAGCTATGCTGAGATGCTGCTCTGCGTAACTGAACTAAAGGATAAAAAGACACTGGTTGCTACCCATTAATTTGCTGATTTAGTTTATCAATCAGATCTTGTGGAAGATCCTTGATTATAACTTTAGCTCCATCGAAGTAAACCCTTGCACTGGGATTACCACCTATATCTTCCTTATCAAATTCTAGGTGTAAATCGTCACCTTTGTAGACTAAATGAGTCATTGTTTTGAGTTTTGTCTTATTAACAGGGAACTCAGGTGGAACACCACTTTCTTCGCGGTTTAAATATGTAACAAACTCATCAGCATATCTATCAGCCTGCTCTTCATCATCGGTAGGAAAAAAACGTCGGGCGATTCCTTCGATATCAGGTAAAGTTGCTGGTTCATTAGATTCAGCTTTTTGTTCCAGATAAACAGTCAACGCTCTTTTTAAGTTTGGAGCATGCGCTTTCAAATCTTCTTTAGACTCGAAAAAACCAACACTTTCATCAACAGCCGCTTGAGTTGCTTTTGCTGAAGGTGCACCAGCTTTACATCCCATCGCCTGAATGAAATATCCAGCTGCTGACTGACTTGTTTGTGGACTAACAAAACTTAAATACGTAGAGTCCTGACGTTCAATATCATCAGCGTTTTGATAGGCGCTGTATTTAGAAAAATTAATTTTAATTGCTTGATGAAGCTTACTTAAATCAATGTATTCAAGATCTTCCACACCGAGTGTATCGGAGAATGCGAATCCTGACTTTTGCTTGATCATCGCAGCTAAATAGAATCTAACTCCATCACTCTCATAATCCGAAAATAAGATATGTCCACCAGTAGCGAATGCAACCCCAGTAGCTTCTCGAAATAACTCCTGCATGACTGACTTTGATAGAACCATGAAGTCTTCATCACTAACATCTTCTAGTTCTGAGTATTCATAAAATGAATCGGGTACACTTCCAGAGGCCTCATCGTCCCGAAAAACACCATATCTGGCACTGTTATTCTTTCTTCCATAAATATTAACAACGCCAGCAATTACATTCTGTACACTCTCATTATCTACAGGTAGAAGGGATTGTCGGTAATGCAATGGTTGAGGTTCTTCATTTTTTTCTTTTATCAATTCATGCACAACAGCTCGATGAATAGTGATTGCCATGTAAAGTCCTTGAAGATAATTATAAATATGCAATCGCCTTACTATATAAAAGCCACACGAGAGAGTAAATGAGACCCGCTTACATTTTTTGCACTTTACACATAAAAACAAAGATTAAGAATTGCCTACTTTTTCATAACTTTCCCTGAAGTATTATCCATACGGTACTGTGAGATCGTTCCATCCAAGATATGTTTTATTACTTCAACAACTGTCGCCAGCGGTACATTAAACCACTCTCTGGGCTTGTAGCTCTGCCCATCATGTCCTTTGAGGGTGATATTCAGTCGCTGGTATCCCAAGAAACCATGCACTAAAGTCTCTAGCTTATGAGCATCTATGTTGTAACATTCTGTCGTCATTACCACGCGAACAGGTGCTTCCAAAAACGTACGATCTTTCTCTGCATGTTTAATACGGTCTTCAACACTACCTTCGGTGAACCCAACTTTGTAAAGGTTCGCCTTATAGGGTGCAAGAACACTATCTGGACTCTTAGTAGCAAGCACATATACCAACCCGGTAGGAACTGGGTTACCGTCAGGCTCAAGCAATGCTCCCTCACGAATAATTTTACATCCATGATCGTCACGGACTAATCCGTGTGTCAAAGACTGAAACAGCATATGTAGCTCTGTGCCATTTTCGAAGACTAAATGCAGCCTTGCATTGTAGCTACTGTAACCTTCCAATCTTTCTCCAGCATAATGAACATACCCCATCAAGCCATTAAGAATAAAAAAATCACCAACCTGTATTTTTAGTTCATGGCGAAAACGCTCAAGTGACGCAGCGCCTGCTTTAAGTTCTTTTTGGACTGTTTCAAAAATAGGAGCATATCGAGGAAAATCCGCACATGGCTGACGTTTGGCAATTTCTTCCGGCTGCGATTTTTTTTCTGCAGGAACATGGCGAATAGTGAAAATGTCAGGGGCATCAAACTCTAGCAGATCATCATCATCGTCAAAGATATCATCCAAAGACGTAACTAATTCAGACTTATCTATTTCAGACGAGGGTGTTGATTCTTGAATTTCGTAGGTTGAAGAGCCGACAGATTCCATTGACGGTATGTACGAACACTCAGCTAACAGGCCATAAGAATCAAACTTTTTAAGCGATTCTCTCTGTTCACCGTTTGATTTAAAGGCTTTTAAACGTCTAGCCAACCGCTTTTCATCGAATGAATCCGCATCACTAGCTGGTATACGTCCATTCTTTTCAAAGAACGCTGTAATTTCCTCAAACTGACTTTCAATCAGATTACCAGCAGGTGCTTTTGCCTTTAACGGAGCTACATCAAGCAGCCCCAAGTCATCGTCTTCAGAAAAAATATCATCTAAGTCTCGCTTTGGCGTTTTCTTAGAAGAGCGTAAACAAATCACACCTTATCCCTCTTGTTTTGCCATTCTCTGTTGCTTCATCTTGCGAATATAAGCAAGCACCTCCGCATATCGGACTTCAATAGGATCAGATGCAGTTAATGACGGTTCTCGTTGATGTTCTTTACTGAAAGCTTTAATTCTAGGCCATAGCATCACAGCTTCTTCTTCAGAGACTTTGGCTTGACTAGCTCTTACTGTCTCTTGAATCGTCTTCAACATTGCGGCATTTACAGACTTAGATAATATTTCATAAGCACCATGAAACGGGTTTACAGCATCAATCAAGTCAATATCTAAATTTTCAATGTTGACGAACTTATCACCCATCTTAATAAATTGCCGACTCGCACCAGAATCATTATTCCCAGGCTGATTATTTTTACCATTTCCTGATGTTGAACCATCATCGATATCAGCATCATCTGGCAAATCTTTTTCATCGATAACACCGCCATGTTGACCAATATACAGGCTCTGAAGAACCCCTGAGCGAACCTGCTCAATCTCATGCTCTTCCAAGTCTGGGTATAAAGTTTGAATTACAGAAGGTAGCTCTATTTCATTGATAACTTCTGGCGGTGTTGTTTCGGTAATGACACCTTTTACAACAGGTTCTTTTGCCATTAATGCCGACAATATTTCACCTTTATCACCATTTAAAATATCTAGAACTTTCTGGGATACTGGTGTAGCTGTGTCATCGATGATAAGAGTGTTGGCAGGTAATTCCCCACCTTGCCATTGAGAGCGAGGTTTAAACTGTATACTTGGAGCCAAAATCTGCTCCATAAGTAACGATGTAGTAATCGCTTTAAGCATATTGTTAACCGATACCTTAACATCGTCGTCTTGCGCATCCGGTTGAGCGATGAGGTTCGTAAACTGAGCGTGTGTTTTACCTTTACAATCGCGAGTTGCTCGGCCAATTATCTGAACAATTTCGGTCATTGAACTACGATAGCCGATGGTTAGAACATGTTCACAGAACGGCCAATCAAACCCTTCTTTTGCCATCCCCAAAGCGATAATGATATCCATCTGTTCAGCAGACTCGATATCTCTTAAATATGCTTGGACTTTTGGTCGCAGATGAACGTTATCGTCAACTAAATTGGCAACCAACAGAGTTCGCCCAGTTTGCTTGCATTTTACTTGGTATATACCGGTGTTGGGATCTTGCAGAATAACTTCGCCAAGAACTTCAAGAATTTGATCGACCTCCATGTGCTTATCTTTGGTCGATTCGCCAGAATTTACGTTAGGAATATGAATGATGGTTTTTTTAGAAGGGTCAAGAATTGATGGCAAAGCCTCTACATAAGGGCCTTGATAAAAGTGATAGCCAATACCCAATGTTTTTAAATGGTTATAACCATTCAACTGTTCATAATAGGTGTATGTCACCTTCGTGAACTTTGCTTCATCTTCTGGCACTAAAATAGGCACCGTATCTCCGCGGAAGTACGAACCAGTCATCGCTAGAATGTGAGCAGAAGAGCCATTCATCAATACATCGATAAGATTCCCTAATCGACTATTCTCATCTGCAGACACATGATGAAATTCATCTATAGCGACAAGACAATTATCGAAATCTTTCGGAGACAACTTGTCGAATACACTGCGCAATGTTGAGTGCGTACAAACCAATGTTTGCTCTTCGCTCTCCATGAAACGCTTAAATGCGTTCGTTTTACCTGATTCACTACCACTGATACATAGATTGTATTCTGGCTTAATCGTCCAATCAGAGAAGAATCCATATTCAGTCAAATTGGTATCTTTAAATGAACCACCAATAGACATTTCAGGAACAGCGACAATTACTTTTCGCAGCCCCTGATGAATCAGTTTATCTAGCCCTAAAAACATTAAAGCACGAGACTTCCCTGAAGCCGGTGGCGCTTTAATCAACAGATACTGACTATCACGTTGGGCAAATGCCCGCGCCTGCATTTCACGCATCCCCATTTCGTTATGGTTCGTGCTTTTCCCGGTCTGTTTGTAGTTTACTTCCAAAATATTGTTATTCATTCCTTCAAACCTTTTGCCAACTAAATTAAATTTATTTTTCTTGTTTAACGACCAGTTCTTCATAACGAGCCAATAGGTAGCTTAAGCGGTCAGCAGTATCTTTAAACGGCTTGTCTCGGTAGAGCTTATCAACTGCAGCATCCAATTCTTGATGCGCTATTAGCAACTCTGGAGGCATTGAGTCTGGGTTATATAGCTCAGCAAGAGTTTTCCCTGGGAAGTCCTCTCGAACAAATAAAACATTTTCAGCAAGAGTGATAGCTTTTGCTTTTTGCTTCTCATTAACTTCAGGCCAAGGGAAGGTGTTATAAACTACTGAAGCGGAGTAACGATAATCACTTTTCATTCTTCCTGCGACCAGGCGCATCCATTCGTTGTGAAGCAATGAAGATAGAATTGCAAACTCGTATAAAGTGCCATCTGGTATTATATAGTTTAAGTTTGTAGAGATAATATCCCCTGTAAACATACCAAGAGGAACATATTTCCTTCTAGCAGATGAAACGCTCGGCATCAGAATGAAGCGTTCTGGATTGTTGAGATCTCTAAATTGGTGAGGCCTATCAGCGAGCTTTTGTGTACCTTTATCCGGGCTCATTCTTCTTTTTTCTGCCACCAAAGCTACTCTTTCGGAAACCAATGGCATTGACTTAAGATCAGTCTCACAAGCATCTTTAAGCCATAAACACCAACGTTCTTTAGAGTTTAAAAATTCATCTGCACCCAGAACTTTTTTCAACCACCTTTCAGATTGAGGCTCTTTCTCTATTAATAAAGTTTTCTCTGAACGACTTAACAATAAATGCCCCCCATCATTAGGCATATTGCCAAATAACAGCGATGGCACATTGGGACTTAACGTTTTCTTTGATGCCACAATACAAGTATTGCTGCCTTCTAAAAGATAGGGACTTATGTTGTTGACAGATTTTGAGTGCCAATTGCCTTCAATATATTCAAAAAGTAAACGCTTGTTAGGGCTAGCTGATAAACCGATGATGACCACATGCACAGCGGCTTTATCTTTTGCATTATTCTCCCAAGTAAAAGTTGGATAAGCTAAATGAATATGTAAACCTCGATTTATAATATGCGGCCACAATGTTCCAACTTGTTCCCCTTGCGCAATTGAATTGGTAGAAACTAATGCGAGCTCAGCTTTGGAATTCTGAATGTAGTTACTCCCCAACCAAAACCAACAGGCAACATAATCTAAGGGACCAAGTGATTTAAATCCTTTAAACACACTTTTCATTTCTGAACGTTGACTATCATTTTTACCTTGATGTCCCTTGAAAGGAGGGTTACCAATCAAGTAAATCTCATCGTCCCCGGAGTTAGGACAGACACTATTCCAATCGATCGTTAGACTATTACCACCTACTATTTTACCTGTTGCCTTTAGTGGCAGAGGTGGCTTAGCTGATCCTATATCTTTTTCCCATTGCTTGTTAATTTGATGTTCAGCTAACCAGAGAGAAAGCCTCGCAACTTCGCAGGCAAAATCATCAATCTCGATACCATAAAACTGATCAAGATGAATATTGCTCATAAAAAAGCTTTGGTCGATTTTCATCAACGCTTTAATAACATCAATTTCTAGCAGTCTTAGCTCTTTATAAGCAATGATCAAGAAGTTTCCAGAACCACATGCGGGGTCAAAAACCTTGATTTGGCTTAGTCGAACAAGTAAACGTTTAAGACCATTTATACTGGAACATTGTTTCTCCAGTTCAGCTCGCAGTGAATCAAGAAACAGCGGCTGAATGACCTTCATGATATTACTGTAGGATGTGTAGTGTTGGCCTAAGCGTGCTCGCTGATCAACATCAATCACTGCCTGAAACATGCTGCCGAATATATCAGGATTGATAGCACTCCAGTCTTCATCTCCGCATTCAATTAAGGTTTTTCTACCTTTTTTTCCTAGTTCGGGTATTGGAAAATCAATTTCAAACAAACCACCATTTACGTAAGGAAAATCAGTAAGGTGCTTAGGAAAGTGCTGACGGAGATCGCTACCATCAGGACTATTCATCACCGAAAATATCTGATGAATAAATTGAACTAAATCGCTACCATCTTGTTCTGTATAGCTTTTAATTGCAGAAGTAAATTGACCTTTTTGCTTGAAAATACCGGTATCTTCAGCAAATAAGCAAAACAATAACCGTGTAAGAAACACGTTTAGCGCATGAATATCTTCTGGTTTACTTAAGTGATTGTTCACACGGATTAAGTCGAACAGCTTACCCATTTTGACTGCAGCCTTTACATCTGCAGGCTTTTCGCTGTTCAAAATAGCCTTTTCTAAGCCAACCAGTGGCAGGAAGAAACTGTAGTTGCGATGCAGCACTTCAAAGTCAATATCCAGTCGCTCGCTAGTTGCTGTATCCCACGCAAGAAAACGTTCAAAATCGGTAGTCAGAATAAAGCGAATTTTGTTCTTAGCTATCGATGGATCGGCAATTCGTTCATCCAATGCAGCATCAATATCCTGACCTTCTTCTACTGGAAGATAATAAAGTTTATTCTTCAGCCCAACATGGCCTGGAATCTTAGCTACATTGCGAGCGCCTTCCTGACGAACCTGAGTAATCGTTGCCTTGGGGAAGTTAAAGGCTGTTAGGAATCCATATATAAATTCATTGGTATCTACTGATTCAACAAGAGATTCAAGTTGTTCAAAAATCTTTGCCTGATTGACGGCCATGGTCTTTCCTTCATGAAAGCTGCTAATCTGCAATTCAGTAGCAATCTTGTCTAACGGCAATCAATTCTTATCAAAGGAATTGATTTCCTTTTAAAAATGCTACCAATTATACATCAAGTCAGTTATGCAATCCCATGAGTCGTATCAGATAAACCGCTCATTGATACGTTCGCTCCCCTTATGACTAGCCGATGACTTAAGTCGCTGAAGATATTGTTCAAAAACCTTTACACGAGAGGTTAATCAACCTTTCTTATGTGTGTGGTGTTATATTGGTGACAATTATGGAGACGACTGTTCGTTACTACCAAAGAATAGGCAGCCAAAACCCTGCCATAATATCGTGTAGCAACTGGCACAACAATCATTGTTTAGAAGGTTATAAATGGAAGACTTAGCTAAGGAAGAATTGTTTTCTCAGATAGAAGAACACTTAAAGTGCAGTGAACAAAGTTGGCTGTTGGGTGCAGGAATTAGCTTCGATGCTAAATTACCTTTGATGTATCCCTTAACCAACAAAGTTAAAAAAGACTTGGAAAACAAGCATGAAGAGTTGTTCAACGATATTGTTGTTCCTTTGTTCAATGAATTACCGCTGGAATGCCATATAGAACACGTACTCAGTCACCTAGGCGATTATGCTGCTTTAGCGGAAAGAAACAAGGAAAAGAAGACAACGATTAATGGCAAAGAAATAGAGTTATCTCGTCTTGAAGACATCCATTACGCCATTTTGGAATCTATTTCTAACGTTATTAGATGTGGTTATGTCGAAGATAAAGACGGTAACACAGTTGAAGAAGGTACATTATCTGAACCAATTGTTGATATCGAGGCTCACCTAAATTTCATTAATATGCTTTTCAACCATGCATCCGCTGGAGTTTATGAAAGAAGAAAAACGGTCAATATTTTTACTACCAATTACGACACTTTATTGGAAGACGCTTTAGCTCTGAATAAAGTTCCGTACTGGGACGGATTTGCAGGAGGCGCTGTAGCACATAGAACTCAACGATACGGCGAGCCTATTCCTTTGAACGGTCAACGCGCCAACGTAATTAAAATGCATGGTTCTATAGACTGGTTTCTATGTGAAAAAGGTTATGTATGGCGAGTTAGAGATAATGACTGCTACCCAGAAGTAAACCGTAGAGTTTTAATCTATCCCCAAGCGACAAAATATGTTGCAACTCAGCAAGACCCTTTTTCGGCACAATTTGATCTGTTTAGGAAGACTCTAAATTCCAATAGCAGTAATGTTCTCGCTGTATGCGGCTATAGCTTTGGTGATGAACACATTAATAACGAAATCGAATTTGCCTTTTCTAAAGAAGAAAATAAAACAGTACTCATCGCATTCTTGGAATGTAGAGATCAAACCCTCCCTAATTGCATTGAGAAATGGCGCAATTCAAGTTTTGGTCGAAGAGTTATCATCGCATCCTTACATGGTTTGTATGTGGGCAATGAAGGACCATTTACAAGAAAGGATGGTGATGACTATTGGTGGACTTTCAAAGGTGTCACATCAATATTAGAAAATGGATGCGAGGTATAACATGTTCACACCAGTTGACGAGTTGAGAATAGGACAAGTTGTTGAAGTATCAGGCACCAATATTAAAGTTGAGATATCTGATAAAATTTCCGAGTTGAATCGAACTTTTGATGGACGAGTTTATTCGATAGGACAAATAGGAAGCATGGTTAAGATTCACTATGGCCGAAAAGTGATTTTTGGCTTAGTAACCATGCTTAGAATGCGTTCAGAGGAATTAATTGAAGCTGGTAAACCAGTTAATGCAGATGCCGATCAGAGAGTAATGGAAGTTCAATTATTAGCTGAAGGTAGCTGGAATGCTGTTAAGGAAAAACTAAGCTTTCGCCGTGGTATTAAAACCTATCCTCTACCGCAACAAGGCGTATTTCTTCTAACAAGTGAAGAAATAGCCTGTGTGTATCGCTCAGCTGAAGGAACAAGAGATGAAGAGGTCGATCCATTAGTTCCTTTCGCAACATACAGTGCATCGGAGTCAACTGCTTGCAGAGCTAATATTAATAAGATGTTTGGTATGCATTGTGCCGTTCTGGGATCAACAGGCTCTGGTAAATCAGGTACGGTAGCAGCCATTATTCACAGTGTTCTTTCCCATAAGCACAACCAAGTAGAGCTATCACCACAAATAGTAATCATCGACCCACATGGAGAATATGGTACAGCATTTAAAGAAAGAGCTATTCAATATCGTGCATACAATATTGCGGCTGGGCAAGATGAACAAGAGGAAATAAAACTCCCTTACTGGTTAATGTCTAGTGATGAATTTACTAATTTGGTAATTGGAAAAACAGAACATAGTGCTACTAGCCAAAATAACGTGGTTCAAAAGGCTCTCGCACATGCCCGGATGGTGGCATGTGGTATTGTGAAGCCTTGCCCTAATGAGTTTGGTACTGATGCGCTGGTTCATCTAATTAATATGGATGACCCGGATTTATGTGACGATAAAGATACGTCTGATATCTTAGAGTTTGACCGTGACAAACCGAGACCTTTTTCTTTGGACGAATTTGAAAACCATGTCCGATACATACAAGGAGGCAGAATAAACAAAGGTAAGCATGAGAGTTTAACTAATTCAGATTTAGCCAAATCTCCAGTTCCCTCTGTACTTGAGAAATTGAAAGTTCTTCGTAGAGATACTCGTTTGGCATTTATGATGAAAAACTGGGCAAACAATGGTGATATAAAATTGCATCAAGTTCTAAATCAATTTGTTGGGGCACCTCAACAAGCAGGTAAAGATATCAGAATTATTGATATTTCTGGCCTGCCTAACGAAGTCGCAGGACCTCTAGCAGCATTAATAGCTAGATTACTTTTTCAATACAAAGTGTTCCAAACTCAAGATGAAAAAGAAAAAGATCCCATTCTATTGGTATGCGAGGAAGCCCACCGATACGTTCCAGATCATGGGGAGGCTCAATACGCAGCTGCGCAGGGAGCGATACGACGGATTGCGCGAGAAGGTCGAAAATATGGCATAGGATTGATGTTGGTAAGTCAACGACCTGCCGATGTTGACAGCACTGTAATATCTCAATGTGGTACATGGGTAGTATTAAGGCTTACAAACTCTGCTGACCAGCAGCATGTCGCTCGCTTCTTACCTGATGGTCTATCCGGGATGGTTGGAGCCTTACCTATCTTGTCTCAGCAGGAAGCCATTTTTGTTGGGGAAGGGGCCGCTTTACCCTGTAGAGTTAAAGTTAAAGATTTGAAAGAAGATCAGTTACCTAAATCTAGTACCATTCCGTTTGCTTCTGGTTGGTCAAAAGGTCGATTAGATCTAGAAGAACTTGAAGATATATCTCGAAGAATGTGTTCTTAAGTTAAGTAGGATGCAATCTGTTAATTTATAAGCCATGATTCAATAAAACTAACAGATTGCTCCAAAATCAGGTTTGCGCTGCAGAACGCCCCCCCATAAAATAAGACCTAGAAAATGAAAGTTTACCTTGATGATGAACGACCAACTCCGGAAGGATGGCATAGGGTTTACTGGCCTGAAGAGGCCATTGCCATTTTGAAGCAAGGACATGTTACTGAAATAAGCCTCGATCATGATCTTGGCAACGATGAACACGGCACTGGCTATGATGTTGTTTTATGGATTGAAGAGGCGGTTGCAACTCAAGGTTTTCAACCACCGGTTATACGAGTTCACAGCGCTAATTCATCTGCAAGGCAGAAAATGGAGTTTGGGATTGCCAATATCAAACGTTTGAATATGTTGGGTTAACACCACATGACATGTATTACAGCGCTACCTGATATAGGTATAGAGGTTTCAAGAACAGAATCGCAATCTTGATCTGCAACGACGAAAATTGAAAGCATATCTATGAATCACACAGTTAAGATTCAAAATAATCGGTACGGAGATACGTTCAGCTCACTGTTTTTAAGGTAATAATCGTCCCAGCCACGAGTATCAAATGGAACTTGTTTACCTTGTATATCTATATGCAAATAACCTAGCTTTGCACCAACAACAGCTTTCGAACGAGCAATTGGCATCACAATCGCGTCTATCATCTTTTGAGCATCAGATTTTGAAGCGGGTTTATATACCAAAGCTACTTTATTACCTATCTTCATACACTTACGGCTAAAGGTTATATGTTTATCACCAACTTTACCATAAGCCTGACTTCTAAGTTTGCCTAATTCACATGTTGGTTTCTCTAAATTGACAACCCCAAATCGAACACCATAGTCAGTGTATTGATTTTCTCGGTTCGCATATAAAATAGCGATCAAATCGTCATTAGCACTGAATGCCGGATAAAATGAATGTGACTCTTTCATCCAAAAACTATCCAGTTGTGTCGGCCGGTTGAACTCTAAGTTGTATCCATACTTCGCACTTGCTACGAATCCATCACCGTTGAATTTTAACTGGCGACCAGTTGGCTTTTGATTCAATGAACCACGTTCAGGATCAACGAATCTTGCATTTCGCGTTTGAAGTGAACCATCGCGGTTGAAATACTCTCTGAGCCGGTACAACCCGTTTTCCAGTGTATGAGAACTTATCGAACCATCATCAAAGTGAGTAAACTTTTCTTCTTTATCATTCACGTAAAATGTCGGCTTTGGCGACGTGTTGTCATTGGCTTGAACACAAGGTTCCCCCAAACACATTGCTACTTTTTTCTCGCTCGTTGTTGAGCATCCACTGAGAGCCAATATAGACAGCCCAATTACAAACAACCCCTGCTTTTTCATAAATTACATTCACCTTTTTATTTTAAACCTAATAAACAACCTATCTTTGTATCTATCTGTTTTTTCTTAGATTTTACCTTGCGATAAAATAAGACTCTGCCGTTAATCACCCTCTTAATCACTAAGATTAAAGACTCTGTACAACGAGTAGCGATCTCTTTGTTTTGCAGTAATTTTAGGGTTGAAGTAAAACACCGTATCGTCGCTTAATCGCTTGATATACGGGTTAATCGATATGCGCTGCTGATTATACCAGCCTGTAAAATAGGAAAGATTTTCCTTTCTCCAGAGGTCTTTGTGCCCATTCATTTTTACAGCTGGTACATAAAGGAATTGCTCAACCCCAGCAACGTTAGCAAATTTTATCTGCTCTATTGGAAAACCAATCGGCAAGTAAGTCTTAGCAGCCATATAATCGCCACCTTGCGGCACTAGCGGGATATAACCATTATTGTCGCGGATAAGCATAGGAATTCTGGCTGTGAGTGAGTAGCAAGGCGAATAGACAGCAGTACAACTCTCATCTGAAGTACTGGTCACTTTAATTCTGTCCAAGAAATAAAAACCTTCTGAGCCCACTTTTTGATATTCTTCCTTCGCTTCACTTCCCATTGCCATTTTTATGGTATCTACAGCAATTCGGTTAACGTATTGTGCCTGAGTATCCAAGTCTTTATTGTTATCCACTTGAATAATTGTGTAGAGATATTGTTCGCCTAAAAGGGAATCATAGCCAGATCGCGAACCTTGTTGAGCTAGTAATCCCATCACCGCATCAAATGAGGTGATACTTCCTAATCCAGCGGCGACAACTGTAGCCACAGAAGAAGTATTAGCCAGTTCTTTGTGTGAATTTGTATCGTAATAAAACTTGTCTAAGTTGTTGGCATTACGTCCAGGTTCTATCCATCTTAGTGGATAGTAGAACCGTGTAGCTTCGGAAAATTCTTCCACATTGAGCGCATAGTCATCCGCATATTTACCCTGAGATTCAATGGACTCATTGGGAGTGCTTGCGCATCCAGATATCGCTAAAGTGAGAGCTGAAATCATGACGTTTTTTTTCATAGCACTATTTTTTGATGAGTTACCTAACATTAAATTTCCTATATTTATCAATAAGTAAACTTTTTGGCGAATGGCGTTTTGAGAAGCTTGATACCGAATGAATGAAGTCAGACCAACCCCACAACTTTCATTTTTAAATGAACTGAATTGCAACTATCATGACTATAAAAATTGCAGACAGTTTTATCGCAAAGACTATAGGTACCCTCTTATAGGTTTGATAAATTACCTCATAAAGTTCGTCCTGCTCTCTCTGCATGCTCTTTTCTTGAGACAATAAGACGCCATCACGTACCTTTTGAGCAATTCCTGGTTTCCACTGTTCGTACAGCTTTAGTCTTTCTGGAGAAGGAAATTCATCAACGTAATTTCTGCCCCTGATAGAAGCGAGAATCTGCTCTACGGTTCCGCTCTTTCTTAAAAACACCCTCATTTGTCCCGTAAAATGTTATCAGTCAAATTTGGCATATTGGTCGCTTTTAACCTTAGAATCTGGGCGAGTAATTCACTCGTTACTCCTTTTCCAAATTCTGAACGTAAGTGACGTTCCGGATAGGGTTGTAATAGTTCTTCAGATCCAATTTCGCCGCAGGCGTACCATTGCGCATTCAATCCATGTGCGTGGGCTATCATCCGACGCACAGGGTCGTTGTCGTCCATTTGCATCCTGAAGGGTAATTCTGTATCAGGCGCTAATTCATCAGCGGAAAACACACCATGTTCAATAAGGTATGAACGATCATAAAAAATCCCTAACGGGTAAAGTAGTAGCCCCGATTCTGACGCTGCATTTTTTAGCTTTGCGATAGCTTGAAAATCCGGTTCCACCATTTCTAACAGTGTCTTTGTGCGAGTATGGAACCATTCTTTATACTTAGTGTGCACACTTGCATTACGTTGAAAATACTCATTCGAATAAAGCAAACTAAGCGTATCAAAATATAAAACCTTCACTGAAACCACCTAGTTCGTATTAGGCATAGTTAAAATGGTGCTTCATGAAAAAGTCCAGATGACATCCTCTTTCTAACGCTCTTTCCTCAATTTGCTTCCATAAGAGTGGTAAATAGGCTTTCAGATCTTCCGCTTCCGATTGATGATATTCATCCTCACAGTCCCCTGCAGCAGCTTTTAGCCACTCTGAAGGTGTTAAAATAGTGAGCCCAAGATGAAAATATTCTGGAATGGCTGCCCGTATTGATTCTTCGCTACCGCTAGCAACATACATTGTGAGGCCTTCACCTGTTGCGTAATAATGGCTAACACCGATGTAGAACATATCAATACCTCGCTAACATATTGTCTAATATTAAAAATATTTATTACTGAAATGCAGCAATTACACGCTCTCTGAAATTTCCTAAGTTCAATTGACCAGAAGAAGCTGAGTATGCAGTTATGATTGACGGTTTTTCCAAACGTTCTTTATCCCAACTAAGCTGTGTCTTCCCAATATCAGTTTTTTTCTTTTGTTGATCAGAGAAATAGGCTCGATCTAACGAAACAGAAGCTTGAGGTCTATCTTGCCAATTATCTGGTTTGATAAATAAGCATGAGTCCGGAATATCTTGCTCGATCTGCTCAGCAAAACTCACTAGGCTTTCTTCAGCAAAAGTGTACAACCAAGCTTGCTGATTCGAGGATTCATGCGTTCGCAAAATTCGTCCTAAAACTTGCCTGAAATAAAGTTCTGTCTTCACAAAACTTAAATGGCAACAGACTTGTAGACGTGGGATATCGGTTCCCTCACTAATCATTCCGACGCTGATAATCCACTGAGTCGTTCCGTTTCGATACCCATTGATTTTTTCTAGTGGATTTTCATGATAGTAAGTGACTATCTCTGTACTTTGCTCATATGTCTCAGTCAAAACTTTCTGAATTTCGATTGCATGTCCTACTGATGAAGCAACAACCAAACCACCGGCATTAGGGTTATCCATACGTATATCTGCTAGCTTTTTGCAACCAAGGCCAAGTACATAAGTCATTGCATCAATATTTTGCAAAATGCTTTGATACGGAGTTGCTGATTGCTTTAAAAGGTCAGGAATTGACGAAAATGACTTTGATTGTCCACTTTCTGAAATAGATAAGCGATCATTATCAATTAGTACAATTTTAGGTGAGCGACAGACCTTATCGATAATCGCTTGCTTTAAACCGTATTGATAATCACAGTGGATACGACCTTCTGCGTCAGAATACTGTGCTAACGTAATTGGCAATAAATCTGAGCGCCAAGGAGTGCCAGATAGGGATAATGTAAACGCAGCAATCCCTTGAATTTGTCTCAAAATTTGCTCACCCCATACATTGGCATTTTCAATTTCATCACCTGAACAATGGTGAATCTCATCAAATACAACCAATACGCGGTGCTTTTTAATTGTTTCCCAAAAGCTATCTCTAAGGTATTTCATACTCTGATATGTAAACGATGCACCTATTGAACCAAGTCCACCGGAAAAAGAGCATCCCAATCGCCATGAAAAGGTATTTTTGATACCATCAGCAATCGTTAATGATGGCGAAAAACAGAGGACCAGGTCAATTTTGTCTAAGTCATACAGCCTTTTGGCAATTTCGGCAGCGGCCACCGTTTTTCCAGCCCCTGGAGTCGCCTGAACCTGAAAATGTGAATGTCCAGCTAGATACTTTTCTAAAGCCGATCCAACACACTCCTCTTGCCATAGTCTTAACATTTTACTTCCCCACAATTACTAAGCTTTAGGGCGTGATTAAGAACATTTATTTTGGCTAGATATCTAACAGAGCGTTCTCTAGTTTCTTCGGATAGTTTTAACAATGATGATTTCTGTAAAGGTAACCTTTCAGACAATAGTTGAAATTCTTCGATCTCAGCTAAAGCTATCGCAAGTTCAGCTTCATACTTTCGTCGTTCCAAAGTCAGCTCATCAAGGGTAAGTGCTTCGTCCGAATTTTTTACGACTGTTTTTAGCTTTTGTTGCTTACGCTTTTTCGGTTTGAATACAGTTTCTTTAAACTGCTCTGATTTGTGGTATGTCCTTGTCCGCCCTTGGCCATTAGTCCAAAGTAGCCCTTTCT
Organism: Vibrio sp. V30_P3S12P165; assembly: GCF_009904905.1. Lineage (NCBI taxonomy): Bacteria > Pseudomonadati > Pseudomonadota > Gammaproteobacteria > Vibrionales > Vibrionaceae > Vibrio > Vibrio sp. V30_P3S12P165. Next base: position 17,613 of record NZ_WXWH01000006.1, read on the forward strand.
TTTCTAAAGGCAATAACTGACGATAAAGAAATTTACGCGCTTCCGTTATATCCTCAAATTCTCCCGTAATCGTTAGTAGTTCGTCCCTTAAGGCAGGAACCGTTAATCCATCAAGTCCTTTCTCGATGAATAAGGTAAAAATATATTCATTAATCGCTGTTTTCTTCGTCATAAGAGCTCAACTACGAACCAAAATGCGGATTATAGTCCGTGGCTATAAAATCCGCAATGAAGGATATTCTTTCATTTTGAGTACCATTAAAAATGAAAGACTTAGCGAAACGGTTTGGGGATAACTTACGTAAAGAGCGTAAGCTTAAAGGTATATCTCAGGATAAATTGGCTATTTCAGCAGACATCGACCGAAGCTATGTCGGTCGAATCGAAAGAGGAGAGGTCAATATCACACTGGAAAAAGCATACCAGTTGGCAAGTATTCTTGGTTGTGATGTGCGTGATTTGCTGCCATAAGGTAAACCCTAACTATAAGATTTATAAACACCTAAGGAAGTAAAATATTATTGGAGAAATCGAGAGATAATGGTTTGCAAAACTAATCTAGTTTTTCACGCTTTTTAAAGTCTAAAATGTTACTGTTCATTCCCATATCTTGAACATCAATCATCAACTCAACATGTTTTTTTTCATCAGGAATCTGCCCCCACATGGCAACATTCATTTGATGCATTCTTACTGCTTGCTCTTTTATACGCTCTTTATAGCTCTCTAACTTTGAGTTTTTCGACGTTAATTCTGCCTTGAGCATTTTTATTTCAGCCTTAGCTTTATCTAGATCATTTTTAGCTTTAATGTATAAAGGATGCCTACGGATGGCTTCATCAGACACATCTTTTACAGGACCATATTTACGAGCAGCTTCAGCGCTCAGAATATCTTCCTTTAGTTTTGGATAACGTTCAGGTTTAACTACACCATTCGATAATCCAGCTTCCTTCTCGACACTTGAAACAGTAATTTTCAACTTATTGGCTTTAAGCTTCTGTTTTAACTCCCTTTGGGTTGGCCTTTTGGCAACAAGGCGTGCTAATGCGTCTCTTAACAGCCTCTCGGTCGGGCTTAATTCAGTTTCATCTGTCATATCTTACGCCACCGTTTTTGTTGGTATAACCAAACTCAACACATCTTCTTCAAATTCGTACTTATCATGCTCGAACGCTAAATCATCCATTATTTCTTCAGCAGCTTTTACTTGCATATAGTATTTGGTTGCAGCGCTTGAATTTAACTCATTGTTTTCTTTTAAAAAATCAATATTTCTCATCGCATCCATACGGGACACTTCAGCGTAAACAGCATTTTCAATAAAGTCATATTCACAGTCAACACACTCAGTTAAATCAATATTGATACGCATTGAGCATTGAGTGTTAGTACAATACATACCAGGAGCCACAGCATGTAAATGAGCCTTACCGTTGGTCAACAGATCTATCCAGTATTCCTTTGACAGCTTACGTTTATTTACTCCATCTTCAAAATAGCTTTCACCTTCACGACTTATTGCTTGACCTTTACCCCCTGCAATACGTTCACGGTTTGCCATTTTTTGATATATACGAGCGAAGATCTCAGCCTGTTGCGTGATCCGCTCTTTTTGAATTTCGCTGTAAATTTTTTCAAATGAAAAGGCGTTGCGAGCATACCAGCGTGTCATCGCCATCGACCAATGCGACAACTGTTGCTTCAAAGCAGGGAAAGAACACAACTCATAGCCAATTAGGTAATATGCAAGTGAACGTCGCAACTGATGACACGTAAAGTGAAATTTGTCACCCAGTTTAAAAGATGTCTGGGTTGGATCTGATGTTTGTAAATAGCCCATATCATCTAATGTCAGAATAGAATCAACGTTGTTTTTATTAAAATTATTTACGACACCTTTACCCAACGCAGACTTTCCTACAGACTTGAAATAGGTAACCTTTTGCAAGTTTGCGAACATTCGATGACTGTCATTCTCTGTAAACCTGTTTCGATAAGGTGTATGAATGGCATTTAACACATGAAAGGCTTTCCAACCAGTTTCAGTGGTAACAAAAACATCATTTTTGGTTTGACTGTTGAGTGTAATTTTTGATTGGCGTGTTGTTAGAAAGTAAATTTGTTCCTTGCCTGTATCTGACTCATCGCCATCTTTATCAAACTTCTTTTCCTGCGCTCCATATACAGGACTAATTCGATACAACTCATCTATCCTCATCCCTGATAACGCCAGACATAACCACGAGGCCTTTGCACTAAGGCTAACTAAATACCGTCTAAATTCACCCCAGTCATAGAAAGTGTCACCGATGTACACATTAAAACGGTGAAATTGTGAATCTTTTAAGAGAATACGAGTTTTAAGAGAGGTGAATATTTCCATCCATCGCGGATTTTTGCCTTTATCGACTAAAGCAACTCCCTCGCTTTCTAATGCTTGAGTGAATCGCGACCAGTTTTTCTCATAACCCTTTATAGGTTTATATATCTCTCCATTTCTTATATCTAAAAGCCTCCTTTTTTCTTCATATTTATAAAAAGAAAGCATCTGCTCAACCGCTTGTTCGATTTCATCTCTTAACCCATAGGCTTTTGCAATCCCTTCGCTGTACTCCGTTAATGCCGCAAAATATATCCGCGGAGGGATAACCAATGTTCCTTCAGTGTCATCAGGTCTTGCGTTAAACATTTTATGCGTTAGGCGATTAAAATTAACCGTAAATGGCAGTAAACCTTTTAAAGCGGGAAGATAGTTTAACCCAGTAAACACTTTGGAGTTAGACATGTCAAAAAATCCATCTTCGACCAAAATTTCTAGATGCTCTTGGTTTAACTCTTCAAAAGAAGTAATACCACGCTTAAACAGTTTAACAATATAATTTCGCAAAAGACCTATCTTGCTTGAGAGAGAACCTAACTCAATATGTTGACCTGAAAACCACATATTCGCTACTGCGATACACTTCACTTGATTAACTAAATGACGTTCGTTTTGACGAAGTACAATGACATTCTCGCCTTGTTCTAACTCTATATTAAAATAAATATTTGACTTATTTTTTCCTTTATAAGCAGACTGTGCAAACATCCAAGCATCTTCCCCAAACAAGATTGTCTTTCTCTCATCTTGATAGACAACCATTTTGTCCAACTCTTCCCAATTACCTCGCAGTAGCGCTGGGAAAAGCACTTGCTGCAAATAATCTTTTTGACCACCAATGGAGCGCATGGCATCTAAAGTTAATTCTAAATCTTGCGAATTTTCAAAAGACAACATAAGTATGATCCTTATAGGTATTGGGTAACAGAAGATAATGAGTTAAAAAGTAAATAACGCCCTTTTTCTTCTAGCAAATATTCAGCTTGTTCAATTGTTTCTAATGGTACGTCATCAAGATGGGCTTGAAAGCGTTCTATCTTCGATTGGATGATGGACGCTCGTTCTGGATATTGATCAATACCTTCACTTAGCGCATCGAGAAAACTCAGCAATTTATAAATAGCGTAGGGATCATCAACAAGCTTGGCGCTTTTGCAAAAGGGGCAAAGATCGTATTGATAACAGGTGATATCCTGCCCTTCTTCAATAATCCCCTTTTCTTCTGCAAATTTACGCGCCGCATAATGCCAATCTTTTTCTGAACTCAGATCAATTTGACCGTCACAATCAACACCGTTAGGGTTAGTGGGTCGGTTGCGTTTTTTCCAAATTTCGTATTCTAAGACAGGAATTTTTAGCTCTTTCTCAACTGTTTCTATAGCTTCATTGCGTGTCTTTCCCGCAGCGATGTGACTTAGCACCATCATTCCTTGCGATGTTTGCTTACTATTTGAAACAGGATGCCCATTTCGGTATCGCCTATCAGCCGTTTCAATGCTGTGCTGCAAAATCTTTTGAGCAGTCAACCCACGCTCTTCTGGTTTGTATTCCAAGTCAGAGTGAGTAACTCGAATTCGACTTGAATTTATATTTAAAAAGTAGTCTCCATGATCTATACCGCACAAATTCAACAAATATGAGCTTATAGGCACCTTTCCTTCGGACCACTGGTAAGTATGATTTTGCTTCCCCAAAGGCAGTAGAAAAGGAGGTTTGGTTCCACCACTACGCCGATTACTCAGACCAACTCGCGTTATACCAGGTATCGGGTTTCTCGTTGCTGCATAGCGCTCAACTAATTGAAGGAAACGGCGGTATTTAGAATCAACTGTAAAATCGCCTTTTGAGCCATCAAGATATTTAAAAGAAATCGTGATATTTCCATCTGTATCTTTATCTGAATAGCTGAGTGGCATCAGTACGTTTCGAAGTGAAACATCCGTCATACATGAGATGGCAGCGTAAGCTATGGGAATTGCTCTTTGTGTTACAACTTTTTTACCTAGTTCGATGACCTGCCTGTCCATTACCCATGAGTTATCTTCTCTCTGAACCCAGTTAAAAGTGGTCATCTTTTGATTTTCAACAATATCGGTATAGGTTTTAACTAAGTGAGCGACTAGCTCACCTCTGTCACTAGAAAGTAAATTTAAATTCCTTGATAACGCCGATAGAGCCTGCCCCATCTCCACCTTAGCTTTTTCTCCTTGGCTATTGAGAAGATATATTAAGGTATCAAACGGGTCATCACTGTACGTTTTTGAGAGTAATTCAAAGGTCTGGAGAAATGTGATGCCGTCGGCTTTCCCGACACTGTCTCGTTTATTAATATTAGCAACAATAAACCCAGCACTTTTTTCACTAGCTTCGGGATGCAAGTTTTCTTCTGAACCTGAAAACAACGCCTTTACGTCTTTTGCTGCACGACCTTTATATGCGCGAACTTGAGCTGTTTTCGATGTGCGATTTTCTGCCTTCGATACTACTACTTTAATAGGATGACGAACCTCTTTGATCGGAGTGTCATTAAATGCGGTGTAGTAGGCAAATAAGGTGTAAGCTGCGGCCATACATTGATTAAAAGGACTCCCAGCTCCATCTTTTACATCACCGCCCCCCAACTCAATTGTAATGTCACGACCATTTACCCTATCTACGACAATACCTTCTAAGCATCGAGGGGGAAGTACTTCAGGGTTCTCCTCTTTTAGAGCAATAAGTTGAGTTGCCAAAGAAAAAAAGAAAAGTTGAGTGCGTCGAACTAATCCATACCACTCACTTGATATATAAGGTTGTGTTGATGGTTCATCCTTCATAGTAGAAAAAGGTTTAAGCGTGGCTTGCCACTCAGATATATCAACACCAAGCACCGAAAGAAGATTATCGAGGAACATCTTTCTCCTACAAGCAGTGGATTCCAATATGCCAGCTTCTTCACCATCATAGTATTGAAAGCTATATTTTTTCTGCTCACACCCCTCATGAACTAAACGCCACAATTCACCAGCGTTCCCAACATAAGAAAGGTATCCAGCCTGACAAAAAGGGGAGTTCTTTTTAAAGTCACAAAAAACAAGGTACTGCTTTAAAATGGATAACCTAGCAAATATAGAACCTTCACTACTGTTATTTTTTTTCTCTTGATCAACCCAGAACCTTAGCTTTTGCATTATTTTCAAGCGAGATGGTTTTACTAATGGCCTTTGGGGATCGCACTGCTCATGACACCAATCAAGAAGACTGAATTGATAACCATACGCATTCTCTTTTCGATACAGTTTAAAACTCAAATCTAATGAAGTAACGTTATCTTTCGCTTTTGGTTGAGTAATGAGTTTATTTTTATTTCTAGATGCTGCTAATCGACTTTTTGCCATATGCTCACCTCAACACTTCTTGTGCAAATTGATTTTTTCGCTGAGAGAACTCAAACCATGTTTTATCATCATTTAGATAGTTAATGTATTTTTGAGTAGTACCTGTATTCTCATGCCCCATCAAGTATGCTAGTTCGGAGATGAGTGCCTCAAAGGGCTTACCTGTTTCAATATGTCTCTTGTACAGCCAATCGGTCGCAAAAGTAGCTCTTAAATCATGCGTAACAAAATAAATATCAAGCCCGCTAAGAATCATATCATTGCGTACAGCTTCCACATGCTTTTGAATTGTGTTTGGTGCGTAAATACTGCCATTAGATTGAACGAATAAGTGATTATGACGCAATAACCCACTGTCAATAGCTTCCTTCCTTGCCTTACTTAGCTTGTACTCATACAAAAGATCCATAACGTAGTCTGGAATTTCGATCGTTCTCTCTTTTCTGTATTTGGTAAGACAACCATTGATGCGCTCACCAATTGGCACTTTCATAACTTTAGATTTTGGCCTCTCTACGACAGAAGCAGGAAAAGTTATCAGTTCCTCAAGTCTTACCCCAACCTCAGTTGCCGTGTACAACATTAAGTCCTTAGTATCAGATGAATTTTGCACATCGATATATCGGTAAAAGGCTTGTTTTTCATCTTCACGCAAGGGACGTAGCTCTCGGATATCAGCATCTTGAGGCTTTTGTCTGTTCTTAAATGGCTTGGTGAGACCCGTCGTATACACGGTAATATCGCCGCGATAACTATTGAGATGTGAGAGCATGTCATGTTGCGCTCTCTTATTTTTGTTCTGTATACGAACTTTCTTGGCTGAAAACTCAAATGGGCGAAAAGTTTTGCTAAGTGGGACTATCCGTTGGCGATGAAGATAGGTGTAGTAAGCAACTACTTTTAGTACATAGCTAGAAGCCGTATTTGGAGAACCACCGATTTTTCCATTTTCATCTTCGGTATAAAGATTCTCTAATAAGTAATCACGATATCTAACGACCGGGCTTTCTTCTACTTTCTCTGTGCAGTCAAATATTGTTAATGGTAGCTTCTCTTCAATCAAGACACCTGTTCTTTTGTCAGTATGTTCTGGGATTTCCATACTCATCCAACGATAGAAGCTTAATAAGGCATTTGCATGAGATTCAATTGTATCAACGGATGATATATCTGGATTTGACAATAGAGAGTGCAGGTATAAATTGACTGGCACTACATTAATGCCATCTGGGTCAACTAAAATCGGAAGTTTATAAATAAATGGTTTTGAATTGTCATTTACTTCGTGGACTATTTCTCCACTATCAGGGGCCGCCCTACTGGTAAAAGAAGGATATTTATCCGTATTGATCCACATAAGACAGTAATCAACACCATAGTCCTCTGGAAATGCCTTACTCTGCTCAATCAAATTAGCACCAAATAATCAAACAATTATAGCACTACACTAAGCTAATAAATCCATTATGTCTAATTTTTTATACTAACAGCTTATTAACTTGCGTCGTCTAATAAAGATCCCAACCGTAGTTCTGGATTTCCACCAGATTCCCTTTTCAGACATTTAGCAACCTAGACGGCCAAGTGTCACCAGCTCCATGGATAGTATTTAGCAAAACTCCAATTGTCTAGTATAGAAAGTGAACTATGGGTAATTTAAGCCTGATTTCCCTTCTATTTCGTACAAAACTGGACATGTGTTGTAGATTGAATAAAATCTGCGCTCTTGAAATACATGCACCCATTGAAAGGTAATACCATGGCGACGCTTGACGTAAATCCGGAACACTATTCAGCACAATTGGCTGAGAAAATCACCCGTCTGACGGAAATGTTTCAGCCCTACCAAGTCCCTGAGCTGGAAGTCTTTGAGTCTCCTCAGCAACATTACCGTATGCGTGCAGAATTTCGCGTTTGGCATGAAGGCGACGAAATGTATTACATTATGTTTAACCCCACCACACGGGAAAAGTATCGCGTTGATCAATTTCCCGCCGCCAGTCGGTTAATTAATGATTTGATGCCCTTACTGCTTGATGCAATGAAAAAAAACGACACCTTACGTCGTAAACTATTTCAAGTGGATTTCTTATCCACCCTCAGCGGTGAAGTGTTAGTTTCGCTGCTTTATCACCGTCAGTTAGACGAGGCATGGACCATTGAAGCCAATAAGCTAAAGCAACAATTGAATGATGAAGGGTTCAACCTTAATTTGATCGGTCGCGCTCGCAAAATGAAAATCGTACTCGACCGAGAGTATGTGATAGAAAAACTACACGTCAACGGCCAACCTTACCTGTATCAGCAAGTCGAAAATAGTTTTACTCAGCCCAATGGAAAAGTGGCCGAGAAGATGCTCGAATGGGCTGTTGACTGCACGCAAGACAGCCAAGGAGACCTATTAGAACTTTACTGTGGTAATGGTAATTTTTCTCTTGCGCTTGCACAAAACTTTGACCGCGTTTTAGCGACAGAATTGGCCAAACCATCAGTCGAATCCGCACAATACAATATTGCAGTAAACAAAATAGATAATGTACAAATTATCCGTATGTCAGCTGAAGAGTTTACTCAAGCGATGGAAGGTAAACGTGAATTTAACCGCTTGAAAGATGCAGGGATTGATCTTAAAAGTTACCGCTGTAACACCATTTTTGTCGACCCACCACGTGCCGGAATGGATATAGAGACTTGTAAAATGGTACAAGGCTACGAGCGGATTCTCTACATTTCTTGTAACCCTGAAACGCTAAAAGAGAACCTAGAGATCTTGTCAACGACTCATAACATCACTCGTTTCGCTTTATTTGATCAATTCCCATACACCCACCACATGGAAGCAGGTGTGATGTTAGAGCGTAAAGACAACCAATAAACAGCAGAAACGAGCCAAATGGCTCGTTTCTTGTTCTGGAAAGATTGACATTATTTCGCTTAAGCTATTCAGTGGCGACGGCCAATAAATCCGAGCTTTTTACCGATCCACAATAAAAGGGCTAAGACAATAAAAAGAGAAAGTAAGTTTGAACCACTATCAGGATATTGAGCCTTAATAAACGCAGAATGGCCAAATGCTCCAACAAAGAAACAGGCCAGACTCACCAACGGGATATCTTCGGCAACAGGATGACGTAAATACTGCTGATAGAGAGCCTGCACCGATAAAACTAAAGCGATCAAGGGAAAGATCGAGAATGTGACTTCACTCATGGTAAGCCAAGATAGTAAGGCATCTCCGGACATACCCGAGATTAATGCTAACACCAAGGTTTTACGCTCAGAGCTTGGATAATGATTATTTGTTTTTTTCGTCATTAGTCTATTCCACCTTTTAATCGATTTCGTTCCCGTTCCTTCCGATACCAGAGAGCCCCTTTTGCCATCATGCGTAGTTGCATTATTAATCGCTCAGCTAATTCCTCTCTCGCTTGTCGATTTAAATCTAAAGCTTGAGCGCCGGAGCTAAATACCAATGTCACTGATGCTTCAGCTTGCACCATGGCCTCTTCACGTGACATGCCTGTATTAATTAAGTACTCGGTTAACTCTGCTGAAAAATGTTCAATTTCACGCACCACTGCGGTACGAAACTCAAAGGATGTACCAGAACGCTCACGCAGCAACAGACGAAATACATTGGGGCTGCTGTCAATAAATTCCATAAAGGTTTCAACTGAGGTTCGAATGACACTCCCTTCTTTAACAATGCGCTGGCGGGCTTGACGCATTAACTGTCGTAATAACAGCCCGCCTTCATCCACCATGGTTAAGCCTAGCTCATCCATATCTTTAAAGTGGCGATAGAACGAGGTCGGGGCGATCCCCGCTTCACGGGCAACTTCACGTAGGCTCAAGTTGGAAAAGCTGCGATCCGCACTGAGTTGACGAAAAGCAGCATCAATCAATGAGCGGCGGGTTTTTTCTTTTTGTTGTGCGCGAATTCCCGTGGGTTTCATACTGGATCCGTTCTATCAATGAAAATCGACTCAATACTATAACGCAAGACAAAGACTTGTCGACTCTCTCATTACCTCGTTCTGCTTAGGAGCAATCTTCTATTCAATGATTCAATCAATCTCGGTCCCACACCATGAAAGTACGTGATCCTAAACACTCTCTGAAAGCAACAAGATTTACCTCACTGACTAATTCGTTACAATCTCGCTACAGTCAGACAAAGCATGGATAACAAGGACACTTTATGGCACAGAATCACCACTTTGACGTCATCGTAATCGGCAGTGGTCCAGGCGGAGAAGGAGCCGCCATGGGCTTAACAAAAGCAGGTATGAATGTCGCCATTATCGAAAAAGAAAGCAGTGTTGGCGGAGGATGTACACACTGGGGAACCATTCCCTCCAAAGCACTACGCCATGCTGTTAGCCGAATTATTGAATTTAATCGTAACCCTCTATTTTGTAAAAATAATACCAGCCTATATGCTAATTTCTCATCGATTCTCGACCATGCAAAATCGGTGATTGATAAGCAAACTCGTTTGCGCCAAGGTTTTTACGATCGTAATCACTGTTCTCTTATTTTTGGCTCTGCTCAATTTGTTGACCCACAAACTGTCGCGGTTAGCAAAGAGGATGGTAGTGTGGAACATTACCAAGCGGATAAGTTTGTGATCGCTACAGGCTCTCGACCTTATCAACCAAGTGATGTCGACTTTAGTCACCCTCGCATCTATGACAGTGATTCGATTCTCAACCTTAAACATGACCCCAAACATATTATTATTTACGGTGCAGGAGTCATCGGCTGCGAATACGCCTCTATTTTTCGTGGCTTAGGGGTTAAAACCGATTTAGTAAACACGCGGGATCGCTTACTCGCCTTCTTAGATAATGAAATTTCAGATGCACTCTCTTATCACTTCTGGAATAGTGGTATCGTGATCCGTAACGATGAAACCTATCAAAAAGTGGAAGGCACCGACGATGGGGTTATTGTTTACTTGCAGTCTGGCAAAAAAATGAAAGCAGATTGCCTACTGTATGCCAATGGACGAACGGGAAATACCGATAAACTCAATCTCTCTTCTGTTGGACTCAGCCCAGACTCACGCGGCCAGTTGGCTGTCAACAACAACTACCAAACTGATATCGAACATATTTATGCCGTAGGTGATGTGATCGGTTATCCAAGCCTTGCCAGCGCTGCCTATGATCAAGGCCGCTTTACCGCCCAAGCCATTACTCAAGGGCAAGCCAGTAATAAACTGATTGAAGATATTCCAACCGGAATTTATACCATTCCTGAAATCAGCTCGGTGGGGAAAACTGAGCAAGAACTTACGGCCGCGAAAGTTCCTTATGAAGTGGGCCGCTCGTCGTTTAAACATCTTGCGAGAGCACAAATTTCAGGAAAAGATATCGGAAGCCTAAAAATTTTGTTCCATCGAGAGACAAAGGAAATTTTAGGCATTCACGTATTCGGGGAACGTGCGGCTGAAATCATTCATATTGGCCAAGCAATTATGGAACAAAAAGGAACAGCGAACACCATTGAGTATTTTGTGAATACCACATTTAACTACCCAACCATGGCAGAAGCGTATCGCGTCGCGGCGCTCAATGGCTTAAATCGACTCTTTTAAAAAAAGCTCCCCAACCGTTTACCATGCTTGGGGAGCACATTTATCCCTTTTCGAAAAATAGCCCGTATCGCCACAGCCCTATCAATCGCCAGCCTAACGTCATACCACGTAATGCCATAAAAGCCAGCATGGAGAACCACAAAGCATGATTCTGCCAAGCAGAAAACAGAGTGAAGAAAATAAAAAAGCCCAAAGCAGCAATAAACATACTATTGCGCATTTCCTTCCCTTTCGTTGCGCCAATAAAAATACTATCCAATAAAAAGCACCACATGGAAATTAACGGCATGGCCACCAACCAAGGAAGAAAAGCTTGAGCTGTTTGCTGGACGTCTTCAATACTGGTGATGAGACTAATCAGCCATGTCCCTGCCACCGAGAACATCACGGTTAAACCTAGACAAATCAGTAGACTCCAGAAAGTACTACCAATGATAGAGGCTTTGAGTTGCTGCTGACTATTGGCTCCGATCGCCTTGCCGACCATAGCTTCTATTGCATAAGCAAAACCGTCCATGCCATAGGAGATCATCATTAGAAAACTCATTAATACCGCATTCGCCGCAACAACCTGATCACCAAATGCTGCGCCTTGAAAGGTCATAAAACTAAATACGGCTTGCAAGCACAGTGAACGAAGGAAAATATCACGATTTAGGCGAATAAAACGGCTCATGTCCTGTGAGGCTTCTGCCAACAAAGACCATGGTGATGGTAACGATTTTGCACACCAGTACCGCCACACACATAATAATCCAAAGCTCATGCCAACATAATCAGCAATCACCGAGGCCGCCGCAACACCTTGTACTTTCCAGCCTAATCCCAGCACAAAAAACATATCTAATCCAATATTGGTAAGATTAGTAATAATCACCATCCACATCGGAGCTTTAGCATTTTGTGTGCCCAACAACCATCCCAGCAATACGAGATTGATTAACGCCGCGGGGGCACTCCAAGATCGAATAACAAAATACTGCATCGCATAGGTTTTGACTTGTTCACTGGCCTGACTGATAGAAAAAATCGCCTCCGCGATCCCACGATGAAAAAGTAAAAATAGCGTTGCAAACCCTAACGCCATAAGGATGCCTTGTAACCAAACTCGCGCTAATTGCTGAGCATTATCCGCACCATAGGCTTGTGCGGTTAAGCCCGTCGTCGACATACGTAAAAAACCCAGCAACCAAAATGCCACACTGATCAAGGTGCTTCCTAAGGCCACGCCTCCTAGATACCAAGCATGTGGTAAGTGACCAATCACGGCCGCATCAACCACCCCCAATAAGGGAACAGTAATATTTGACAACACCATCGGAATAGACAGCAGTAAAACCTGCCGATGAAGAGAACGATTAGACAATGTTTGAATGATGGATTGCACGCCATAGCCCTCGAGAAATGAAGGCATCAGTGTAACGAAAATTCTGCCTAACAGCTATGTAACGACTATCAGTGTAAGTACTACCAGCAAACGAGAGCAGCCACAGGCGTGAAGCGCTGTTTTACGTAACCAAACTTGCTCATGAAGCGTTGCCATAATTTCCAACGTCCACAATCACGATCCAGAGGAGAAAACAGAGTAACCTGATTCGCCCAAGGTAAACAGTGTAATACCGCCTGATCTGGGTGAGAAAAACCATGTCGATAATTGCCTGAGCCCATTTTTTGCCCTAAACGAGTATCGGTTTTATCCCCAGCTAAAATAATACAAGCCTGCGCATGAGCGAAGTGCAGGCCAATTGAGCGAATAAAATGCGCCACTTGTTGTGCATTGCAATCTAACAAAGCTTGCTCGCATAAGATAAACACAGGAGCAGATTCAGGGATCGGTAAACATTCCAGCCAATTAATGGTCTCGACACTGCCACAGCAGTGTTGATAACGTTCACTACGGTGGAAAAGCTTTTGCCGCCAAAGAAGATGTTCAGTCACATCCACTTCTAACCAATGGCAACGACCATTATCAATCCGGTAGAAACGAGTATCGAGCCCTGCACCAACATTGACGACCCAACCCTCTGGGTAATGTTTAAGGAACTGCTGAACCAGTTGATCGCACAGCCGCGTTAACGTGACGTGTAATAGTTGTTTTTGATGTATATCACCCGCAAAGCACTCAGGTGCTAAATGACAACGCTGACAAGCGCTAGTGGCCATGGGGTCATAAACTAAACCATCATCAACTAAGCTTTCTCGGCTACGTAACCAAAGCGGCTGCAGTAACCGAACGGGAACATGATAAGCGGATGAATCTGTCTTTTTTGAGGGCATAACCATCTTCCTTATGACGCCATAAAGAAGATGATAATGAATATCAGTTAGATTAGCAAGATTCTTTACTGGAAGGAATTCTACATCCAATCGGTATTGCGAATAATACCGACGGCCACCCCCTCAATCGCTAATTCCTGACAAGTAAGATCAACTTCAATCGGTGCAAATGCTTCATTCTCTGCATGCAGAAAAACTTTCGCACCCTTACGTTCTAACCGTTTAACAGTGACATCATCTTCAACTCGAGCCACTACCACTTGTCCATTGCGAACATCTTGAGTTTTATGCACCGCAAGCAGATCACCATCCATAATACCAATATTCTTCATGCTTTCGCCTTGGACACGCAATAAGAAGTCGGCCTGCGGACGAAACATGCTCGGATCGACCTGGTAGTGAGCTTCGACATGCTCTTGCGCGAGAATCGGCTCTCCCGCAGCAACACGGCCAATGAGCGGCAGTCCGTCGTCCTGAGTTTCATCATTTGCTCCCAGTAAAATTCGCAGGCCTCGCGAAGCACCTGGAATTATCTCAATCACTTGTTTACGAGCAAGCGCTTTTAGGTGCTCTTCAGCTGCGTTGGCAGAACGAAAACCGAGTTCACGAGCTATTTCCGCTCGAGTCGGTGGCATACCTGTTTCTTCAATTTTACTTTTAATTAAATCGAAAACTTGTTGCTGGCGTGGCGTTAACGGCTTCATAACTCACCTGTCTTTTTATACAGTTAACTGTGAGTATATCCAGTAATAATGGAAAAGCAATCCAGATTACTGGTTTTTGAGTCATTCCTACCAGGCTCATGGGTATAGTACCTATTGGTTTGCTTTCCGACGATGGCCGCATAACTCATCATAACATCGATAAAATGACGTTATGTTGAGCAATATTATTAAAAGGTTTGACCAGTTTCTGGTATTCTTGCGATCCAAAAAAGACTCCGACTTAAGCATCTTCCTTTTGAGCGACGACTAAACAAAAGTAAGCCGTTTAAGTTTTTGTATGTATTCTCGAGGCCTTAAACTCTTATGTCTTCCGGACACTCATTTTCACGTTCCCTGCTTAAATTACCGCTTTCGGTACTGGTTAAGGGGACAGCTATTCCGTCAAATCCAATTGATGATCTTAGCATCGACCTCAATAAGCCGGTCGTCTATGCGCTACCGTTCCGCTCTAATGTTGATTTACTGACATTACAAACACACGCTCGGCGCGCAGGTTTACCCGACCCGCTTACGCCACTCGTTATCAATGGACACCAGCTAAAACGTTATGTTTTTATCTCCTCACGTCCAACCTTATTACAAGATGATAACCATGTTCCTAGTGAGTCCATCTCAACCTTTACCGAACTCCTTAGCCTACATCAGTTAGATTCTGAGCTGGACGTTCAGATGATCCCAGCGACTGTTTTATGGGGAAGAAAACCAGGTAAAGAAGGGCGTGAGAAACCGTACTTACAAATGCTAAACGGCCCACAAAAAGCCAAAGCCGTTCTGTTGTCTGGCCGAGATTGTTTGGTTCGTTTTAGCCCTGTCGTTTCGCTACGTTATATGGCTGATGCCCATGGCACCGATAGTTCAATTGCCCACAAATTAGCCCGCGTCGCACGAATCCATTTTTCTCGTCAAAAACTTGCAGCATCAGGGCCAAACCTTCCTCAGCGTCACCAATTATTTACACGATTAATGCACTCTCCGGCGATTGAGAAAGCCATTGCTGATGAAGCGAATAGTAAAAATATTTCGCTTGAAAAAGCACGTAAAGAAGCACACAACATCCTTGATGAAATTGCGGCTGATTTCTCCTACTCCTTAATCAAAAAAGGCGATCGTATTCTGGGTTGGTTATGGAACCGAATTTATCAAGGTTTAAATATAAATAATGCCGCTAGCGTTCGGAAGCTCGCACAAGATGGACATGAAATTGTCTATGTTCCTTGCCATCGGAGCCACATGGATTATCTATTACTCTCTTATGTGCTGTATCACGAAGGCATGGTGCCGCCCCATATCGCCGCAGGTATTAACTTAAATTTCTTTCCAGCTGGCTTAATTTTCCGCCGTGGCGGTGCCTTTTTTATTCGTCGCAGTTTTAAAGGAAATAAACTTTATTCCACCATTTTCCGAGAATATTTAGCAGAACTGTTCGCTAAAGGCTATTCCGTGGAATATTTTAGTGAAGGAGGACGCTCAAGAACGGGGCGTTTGCTCCAGGCGAAAACGGGTATGCTCGCGATGACCATTCAAGCGATGTTGCGCGGACTTAATCGTCCAGTAACCCTGGTGCCTGTGTATATTGGTTATGAGCATGTTATGGAAGTCAGTACCTATGCGAAAGAACTACGAGGTAAGCGTAAAGAAAAAGAAAATGCTGGGCTCGTTTTTCGTACCTTGCGCAAACTACGCAATTTTGGACAAGGCTACGTAAACTTTGGGGAACCGATTCCACTTAATCAATTTCTAAATGAACACGTACCAGAATGGACTCAAGCGATCGACCCAATGGGGGCCAGTAAACCACAATGGATGACTTCTGTGGTCAATGAGTTGGCCACCAAAATGATGACCCATATTAACGATGCAGCGGCGGCCAATGCGATGACATTATGCGCAACCGCATTACTCGCTTCACGTCAACGTGCGCTCGCTCGGGATAATTTAGTCAAGCAAATTGAATGTTACTTGTCGCTGCTGCGCAATGTACCGTATTCCAATACCTTCACCGTACCAAATGAAAGTGCAGAACAATTAGTTTTACATGCTGAGTCTTTAGATAAGTTTTTAGTGGAAACCGATACCATGGGGGATATTATTTCCCTCGATCGTAATCAATCCATTTTGATGACCTATTATCGCAACAATATTATTCATCTACTTGCGCTCCCATCATTAATTGCTCAGATGTTGATTCGTCAACAGCAGATGTCGGTCGCGGCAATCCAGCAGCATGTCGCACAGGTATATCCATTTCTCAAACAAGAACTCTTTTTGAGCTATAAGGAAGAAGAACTCCCCCAAGTTGTTGAGCACTATCTGGCAGAATTAGAAGCACAGCAAATGCTCACCCAACATGATGGTAACGTCACAATTAACCAAGCACAAACGCAGGTATTGATGTTACTTGGTCGAACTATTCTAGAAACCTTACAGCGCTATGCGATTGCTTTAAATCTGCTGGTGGCTAATCCTGAACTGGATAAGGCAGAGTTAGAAAGTAAGAGCCAAGAAATCGCTCAGCGTCTAGGCCGATTACATGGCATTAATGCGCCAGAGTTTTTTGATAAAGGCGTCTTCTCAGCGCTGTTTGTCACCTTAACCAAACAAGGTTATTTAGAGAGCAATGGCGATTGTCATTTAGAAAAAACCCAATCCTTGGCACAAGCGTTGTATGCCATGCTTTATCCGGAGGTTCGACTTACCATCCAAGAAAGCATCTATCAAGTGGAATGGTAGTCAGGTTATACCAGCAATACTGTTATGGCGCAGCAGCTAGCAAGCGCAAAAGCCATCAGGCATCCATTAAGGATGCCTGATGGCTCTACAAGATAAACCATTATAGGAAAGAGAGAAATAAACCAACAGCAACCACCATACCAACGTAATTATTATTAAGAAAAGCTTGAAAACAAGGCATACGCTCACGATGTCGAATGAGATGTTGCTGGTGAACAAATAAGCCACAAGCAATTAAGATAGCCCAATAATAACTCGATCCTAACTGATAACCGTAGCCAAGCAGCATCAATAATAATACGGTCAAAAGCTGTAAAGTTCCGATAATCATTTTATCAAAACGACCAAATAAAATAGCGGTCGATTTAACCCCAATGATTAAATCATCATCTCGGTCGACCATGGCATACTGGGTATCATAAGCAATGGTCCAAATAACATTGATCGCAAACAAAAACCACACCACCATCGGTAATTCATTGGCTTGTGCAGCCCATGCCATCGGAATAGACCAGCTAAACGCTAACCCCAAAAAAAACTGCGGGAGATGTGTGTAACGTTTCATAAACGGATAAATAAAGGCTAACACCACCCCAGCAAAAGAGAGCTTGATGGTCAGTGGATTCATGGTTAGCACTAATAAAAATGAGAACAAAACTAAGGTAACAAAAAGAATAATCGCTTCTTGTGCTGTTACCATGCCAGAAGGCAATGGACGTTGAGCGGTGCGCTTAACGTGCCCATCCACATGACGGTCAGCAAAATCATTAATCACGCATCCCGCAGATCGCATCGCAAAGACTCCCACAATAAAGACCAGCAACACTTTGAGATCGGGTATTCCTTGTGCAGCAAGGATCAGCGCCCATACGGTTGGCCATAATAAAAGTAATGAGCCAATCGGCCGATTCATGCGCATTAACTGCCAATAAGCACGCGCTTTTGCTACTGTCATTTACACACTCTCCTTAGTGTACACAGGACAATCCGGAAGAAATAATTCTGCGACTAACATGGGTTTATCATTCATCCATAAACGTGAACGTCGAGCAAGTAGTTGCCCCTGTGACGTTTTTGCCCATCCCACTTGCAGTGCATCGCGGTTAACGTTCTCACACCTAAAAACCGTTAAACCAAGTGGAATATTACCCTGCAAGGTCAGATCTATCGGTTGATCGTGTAATGAGGCTTGAGGAATCAAGGTTCGACCAAGCACCCAAGGATGGCTGTCGCCAGATAAGATGACTTGCCGTAATAAACAACGCTCTTGCGATAACAAGGCAATTTCATCGATCGCCAACTGTTTGGGATCAGCCCAGTGATGCTCACAAAGATTAACTTGTAATGTTTGACAGTGTTGACTCATCAAACGCGATAATGAACCTTGCTCGAGCAACCAAGACCTAGCCAACTCGCTTGGATAGCTAAATTCTGCTGGTATTTGCCAATTTACTTGCTGTAACGCAGAAAGATAGAGCGGAGTTATTCTCTTCATACTATTATTCAATATAATGCTTAACCATCATACAATAACGCTTGAATACAGCAACACGACTCGTGTGTAAGCTCTAGTTAAGCATTTCTTTACCATCAGATGCACTATTGTAACAAGACTCAGGCGATTCGAATATCGTGAACAGAACAAAGAACAGGCACAAATATGCTTAAACGTTATTTAGTTCCAACAATGCTCGCCTTTGGCCTGCTAACCGCTTACCCAAGCCAAGCAACTGAAGAAAATAAACCACAGTTGGCTTACTTTACTCTTGAACCCGATCTTACCACTAACTTTTACACTAAAGGTAAACAGTTGGGCTATATTCAAGTCAGGATTGATATTATGGTCGCGAATAATGCCGATCTGCCGCTGATCGAATTGCACCAGCCTTTAATACGAGATGCCGTGGTTGAGATGCTTGGAAAACAAACGGAAGAAGCGATAAAGTCACTGGCTGGGCGAGAAAACTTACGTAAAACTTTAGTTGAGCAATTAAATGATATTTTATTGCCAGAAACGGGGCGCATGCTCATTGCTGACTTACTGTTCACGAAGTATATTTATCAATAAATGTCCAAGACTGCTCTTAATCAAAAGCATTCTATTGATGCTTTTGATTTGTTTTTTTCAGTCGTCCGATATCTAACCAACCCAATAACAAACCACAGATCAGCCCAGCAAGATGTGCACTGTTTGCGATCGCCATAAACGGCTGAACAAAACCTAGAATTAACCAAACCAACATAAATCCAATCAACGGTTTAGGCATAGTTAATCCCAACTCAGGAACCCGCCAGCCTACAATCCATAAATAACCCACTAAGGCATAAACGACGCCGGATAAGCCGCCAAAGTTCGCGCCTTCAACCCAATATTGCCCGGCACCCGAGAGTGCTGCTGAGATCAAAAAGATTTGTAATACCTTACCACTGCCTAACCGCTTTTCAATATCTCCCCCTAATTGCCACCACCACAATAAATTAAAGGTAATATGTATAACAGAAAAATGCAGTAGCGCATGGCTAAACCAACGCCATAGTTGCCATTTCTGATCGGCAACTGCCGGAAAATGTAAAGCAGCAAATACCTGCTGAGCCCAACCAAACTGTTGTAGAGTAAAGTTAGCGACACACACCAGCATTACCAGCAAAGTGATGGGGCCTGCTTTCGCTTTTATTAACGAAAAAAGGCTAGGAGAAGCATAATAAAAGTGCGGCTTACGCGTCTCTGCCACATCCCAAGACGCCGCTTGATATTTGCTATCTTGCGGACAACGCAAAAACTGTTTTAATTCACTTTCCGTTTCTGTCCAATGTTGCTCATCCATCAGCCATAAAGAAAATAGCTCCCCCTCTTCGACTTCCATCTGCACTTCAATCTGACGTGAAGCCATATAGTCAATAAAAGACTGTGCCATTCGAGGGTTATTTAGGGTGATCAATTTTATCATCGTCGCTTAACTCGTTTCTATCGGTAAACCGGCCCGTTGCCAAGCTTCAAATCCACCATCAATACTATATACCTGCTCAAAACCTTGGTTAATCAGATATTGTGCGGCACCTTGGCTGCTGACACCATGATAACACAGCACCAAAATAGGCTGTTCAAAATCGGTGTCATTCATAAAATGAATCATAGAATCGTTAGTTAAATGAAAAGCTTGAGGTGGATGAGCAAGAGCAAAAGATTGTGCGTCTCGAATATCCACTAGTTTTGCTGTTAACTCGGTCAATAATGATTGGGCAGACATGACATCAATATGCTGAAACTGGTCCATAACTGTTCTCGTTGAGGCTTGATTTTATAGCGCACATTGTAACCTAACTCACACGGAACAAGTACACAGAGAGATTAAGGTTATCCACTGCTGAATGCTTTTTCATCATTTGTGGATAATTCTGTGAATTGCGTTGATAAGGTATATTGATAAATTTAGATCCACAACATCTTGTAATGATCTTTACTTTACTGTGTGTAAAAAAACATATCCCCAAATAAAAAACAGCGTTCAACCCTTTATTTACCCTGTTTGATGACAGTTAGCAAATAATTTTATCACAGAGTTATCCACAGAAAAAATCGCCGAATGATCCGGCACTAAGATCGAAAACAAAAAAAGCCGGGATCACTGGATCCCGGCTTCTTAAATATGGAGCGACGGTATTTAAATTACAACTCGCCTACCGCATCTTTGAGCTTTTTCATGGCATTTTTTTCTAGCTGACGAATACGTTCCGCTGAAACTTGGTATAAATCGGCAAGCTCTTGTAATGTCGCTTTTTGATCATCTAACCAACGAGAACGTACAATATGTTGGCTTCGTTCATCTAAGCTTGCAAGAGCCAAACTTAAACGCTGATTGGTATGACTTTCCCAATTTTGGGCTTCAATATTGTCAGCAATATCCGATTGCTTATCTTCTAAATACAGCATCGGTGCGGTATAAGCATTTGGGTTGTCATCATCTTCAGCAGAAAATTCAAATGTTGGATCTTGAGCTGCTAACCGAGACTCCATTTCACGAACTTCTGACGGCTCAACACCCAACTCTCGCGCAACCGTTTCGACTTCACCATTATTAAACCAACCTAAACGTTTTTTCGACTTACGTAGGTTAAAAAATAGCTTACGTTGTGCTTTCGTTGTCGCGATTTTGACAATGCGCCAGTTCCGCAAGACATATTCATGGATTTCCGCTTTAATCCAATGAACCGCAAAAGAAACTAATCGAACACCAACCTCTGGGTTAAAGCGTTTTACCGCTTTCATTAAACCGATATTTCCTTCTTGGACAAGGTCAGCCATCGGCAATCCATAGCCGGAATAGCCACGAGCAACATGAACAACAAATCGAAGATGCGATAAAATAAGCGTTTTCGCCGCTTCAAGATCACCTGAGTAATGTAATTGCTCCGCCAATTCACGTTCCTCTTCAGCAGTCAACATTGGGTAACTGTTTACTGAACGGATATAGCTATCTAAGCTATCTTGTGAAACGAGAGCCATTGGATACGCTTGGTTAGTCATTCAAATCCTCATCAATCTCTGATCTGGAGTTATTTTTAACCCATCAATCTTGAACTGAAAATGAACAGGTTTCAAGTGTTGATTGCCGATCATTAACAAGCCACACTCAAGAAACAAACCTTAGCCTCAATAATTATATCTTTGCCCAATAAAAAATGAAGGCATTGAGAACAGAAAAATTTACTTTATTTATCGAGATTACTAAGGTCTGTTTATCTTTCGAGCTGATTTTTGCAGCAGTTTGTGGCTTCTTTATACAAGGCAGAGGCTTTGAAATGTAGTTATTCTACCTGAGAAGCCGATAACGCCGTAGAAAGGAGCTACAAACCTCAACAAAAAGTAAAACACTTTTATCTCGAACAAAATTTAACCGCGAAAGATAAACAGACCCTAGACCTCAACAACTTAAATAGGTTCAATTTCTTTTAAATGCCGTTTCGCTGAAATCTGTGCCGCAATACAGCCTAAAAACGTCCCTACCATCAATAACAGGAGTGACTCATCCCAACTTAGGCCAATCATCCGAAAACGACTGTCGTATAAAGCTGCTAATGCAGAGACCGCGTCATTCAACACCACCGTAATTAAGGCCGTCATTAGCCACGCAAAAAACGAGCCGAGCAAACCTAACCACATTCCGGAATACAGGTAAGGGCGTAAAATATAACTGTCGGTTGCACCAATCAGTTTCATCGTTTGAATTTCGTCTTTATTGGCCTGCACATTAAAACGTAACGTATTACCAACAATGAGAAAAACAGATGAAAGCATTAATAATGAAAGGCTCACCACCACAATCAAAACCAGATGTCGAATGGCATCTAACCGGGCTAGCCAGTCTTCATCTAAACGGACATCGGTAACATTTGCCTCTTCACGCAGAGTGTGGGCAAGTTGTTTTATCATCTCATTATCGTCAATACTCGGTGAGATCACCAAGACCGCTGGCAAGGCATATTCATCCAATAGGCTTAGCGCTTGATCAAAGCCTGCGTATTGGCTGAGTTCAGCAAGACCTTGCTGTGGCGAAATGTATTCCACCGTTGCCACTTCACTACGGCGCTCAATCTGGTCTTTTAACACCATGATTCGTGGCTCAGGAGTTCCTTCTTGAATATACAGGTTAATTTGTGATGGGCTTGCAACATTAACGGCAACAGAGGCAATATTTTTGGTAAGTAAATATAAACTTGCCGGTAGTGTTAACGCCATCGAAATGACCGCTAACGTCAGAATATTTCCTAATGGACGTTGCCATAATGCAGAAAAGGCCGCTTTGGATTGTTTCATCTGTACCGTAAAGAAGGAGTCTCGTTGTACTCTTTGCTGCCCACGTTGTTTATTCACTTTCTTTTTAATGACCATATTCATCTACCTCACTCAAGAAGCCTTGGTTGAGTTCCATATGGCGATATTGAGGGCGCGAATGCACCAAATGAATATCATGGGTTGCGAGTAAAATCGTCACCCCGGCTCGGTTAAACTCCTCAAATAATCGTAAGATACGATTAGAAAGTTCGGGATCCAAATTTCCGGTTGGCTCATCGGCTAACAATAACGTCGGTCGATTAACAACCGCACGAGCAATACCGACACGTTGCTGCTCACCACCGGAGAGTTGACTGGGTAAACAACGAGCTTTATCTAATAAACCCGTTTTATCTAGTGCTGCCGAAACTCGACGTTTTACCTCATATTCTGAAATAGATTCGATTCGCATCGGCAATGCAACATTATCGAACACAGGACGATCCATAAGTAGTCGATGATCTTGAAACACAATACCAATATTACGTCGTAAAAAAGGAATATCTTTATTAGGGATGCGGGTGATATCGTGCCCATTGAAGCTGACTTTACCATCTGTAGGCCGCTCGATAGCACAGATCAATTTCAGTAACGTGCTTTTTCCTGCGCCTGAATGGCCACCTAAAAAAGCCATTTCTCCTCGACGCAAATGAAAATCCACTTTCTGAAGCGCTTGGCGGCCACCTCGATAGGCTTTACTTACTTGTTGAAACTTAATCACCCGCTATTCCCCTATTAAACACATAACAAACTCATGCCAAGGCTAAATGTGATTGCTTAAACGATAGCCAAACCACTTGTCGTTGCAGGTAAGCGGCAAGTAAGTTTATCCCCATGAGCATAGACAGCCTATGTGATAGAGGTAAACGAACGCAACCAACATCGCTGCATCTTCAAGTAAGAAAAATGTATCACCACCTATTATTCATCCCGACTAAATAAAGCATCAATAAATTCTTCAGTTGAGAATGGGCGTAAGTCATCAATTCCCTCACCAACACCGATATAGCGGATAGGAATGGTAAACTGATCGGCAATCGCAAAGATCACTCCGCCTTTTGCGGTGCCGTCTAATTTGGTTAGCGTAATCCCAGTTAACGGTGCAGCGTCACTAAATAGCTTCGCTTGGCTAATTGCATTTTGTCCGGTTCCGGCATCCAACGTCAGCATAATTTCATGCGGCGCTTGAGGATCGATCTTCTTCATCACTCGGACAATTTTTTTCAGCTCTTCCATTAAGTTCGCTTTATTTTGCAATCGTCCAGCGGTATCGGCTATCACCACATCCACGCCACGCGCTTTGGCCGCTTCAATGGCATCATAAATCACCGAGGCACTATCGGCTCCGGTATGTTGTGCAATGACGGGAACTTGGTTACGCTCTCCCCACACTTGTAATTGTTCAACTGCGGCCGCACGGAAAGTATCCCCAGCCGCCAGCATGACTTTCTTACCTTGAGCTTGAAACTGTTTTGCCAGTTTACCTATCGTGGTGGTTTTCCCAACCCCATTCACACCCACCATTAAAATAACATATGGCGTTGCTTGTTGGTCAATAACGAGCGGCTGATCAACGTGAGTAAGGATCTCAGCCATTTCCTGCTTCAGTAGTGCGTAAAGAGCTTCGCCATCACGCAATTGTTGACGCGAGGCTTTTTCTGTTAAGTTGGCAATGATTTTTAGGGTGGTCTCCATCCCGACATCCGCCATTAAGAGCTGCTCTTCTAACTCTTCGAATAATTCATCATCAATTTTTTTGCCTTTAAACAAGCCAAAAAAACCTGACCCAATATTGGCTTTTGTTCGGCTAAGGCTACGCTTTAAGCGCACAAAAAAGCTTTCTGTGGGTTTTTCTTGCTCTTGAACACGTGCACTTGGCGTTTCGGCTTCGGCTTCGGCTTCGGCTTCGGCTAAGAAAGTCTGTTCTTCACTTGGTTCAGTGACAACCTCAGTGGATAATGATGCTTCGATCAATTCATCTGACTGGGTCGCATCTGTTGCTTCGGTTTCTGATGAGGTTGATCCATTTTGATTCGGCTGTTCATCACCAAAACCGAGCCATGACAATAAGCCACGCTTCTTTTTTTCCGTCATTTGGGAATATCCTGAGTCTGACTAAGCGATAATGTCTCTCTAACCGAATTATTGCGGATCAGAGAAAGAAAAATGACAAAGCAGTGAAAATTTTTCTATTCACTTGGTACACTTGATCATTCTATTAAATTCTGCTTTCTGCTTTTCGCTAAGAAACCAGCAGATTGGCTATAATAACACTTATTTAGCGGTCAAAAAATCTATGCGAAAACCTCGCCAGCAAACCTCATCACAAAAACACTTCCCCAATGGCCATGTTCGTATCATTAGTGGCCTTTGGCGAGGACGAAAGCTTCCTGTTCATGATGCCCAAGGACTACGTCCCACCACTGATCGGGTCAAAGAAACTGTGTTTAACTGGTTAGCACAAGATATTGCGCATGCGAAATGTCTTGATATTTTTGCAGGCTCTGGAGGATTAGGCTTTGAATGTGCTTCTCGACAAGCCGAGCTTGTTACCTTGCTTGAGTTGAATGCCACCGCTTATGCTCAACTCAAAACTAATATTGCAACCTTAAAAGCGACCAATATCCATGCTATCAATACCGATGCGATGACCTACCTGCAACAAGATGGGCAGCCGTTCGATATAGTATTTATTGATCCGCCTTTTCGACAAGGATTGCTACACCAAACCATCAATTTATTAGAAGAGAAAGGTTGGTTGGCTGAGCAAGCTCTGATTTACGTGGAAAGCGAAAAAGAATTAGCAAGCACGACCTTCCCTGAATCTTGGCACTTATATCGAGAAAAGAACGCAGGACAAGTCTGCTACCGGCTGTTCGTCCGTAACGCAATGACGACCGAACATAGTGAAGTAATATAAAGCGTAAGCAAGTTGACCAAAATAACCAGCCACATTAATAATGATGTGGCTAGTTTGTGCATCTAGCCAATTAAAGTACCGAGGCAACAATCAGTGCTTGAGCCAATAAATAGCTACCTGAAATCCAATACTGCCCCCAAGGTAGAGCATGCCGATAATCATGAATAGCCAGTAATACTGCCGATAAGATAAAAATCAAGCTACCAACAAAACCAACCAGCGAGCCCCATGAAGGTGACTTTAACCACACATCTCCAGAAGCCCAAGCCAGCTGAACGAGAATAATCCCCATAATCGTAACGGGGAAAATCAAGGTATCTAACTGGGGTAATAATAAGAAAAAAGCCACGATGCTGGTTGCAAGTAACAATGCAGGTAACCACCAAACGATGGTTCCAGAAAGCTGAACCCAAAATGCTCTGCTGTAACACAGTTGTGCCGCAACAAATGCAAAAAAGCAAAATTTCGGCCACTTACCAAGAAGATGTAAACTGTTAGCAAACATCGCAACCAATAACCCGATCGCCACCCATATGCTTGGCGAGGACCAATCACCAGCTTGCTCAACAAGCATCGCCAGTAATAATACTGGCGTTATATTTTTAAACAGTAATGCTTGCTTAAGATTATGGTTTTCAAACGCAGAAATGCTGATGAATCCCGATAATCCGACAGAAATCCAGCTCCACATGTCGATACCTCTTGTGAAATCTGCCGCCAGTGTAGGCTTGTCACCGATGAAGTCCAGAAACCAACTGCAAAAATTGGATCTTGATTGCGAATCCATACCGCTCGATAGTTCTATGTTCGTTTTCTATCAAAGTCCCCCATGAAAAATGGCGATAGGGCCACCAAATGATTAAAAACATCATTTTAAATATCTATAAATCAAACAAAAAGTATAAAATCAAAAATTAAAACACAAGAATCAAGATTAAAAAATATATAAAAACAATTACTTAAAATGATAAAGCAAATTTACATAAGTTTAAAGAAACCTATAAGATATCTAATCGATAAAAATAACAGTTAAAAGTAAATCAACGATTCTGAGTTCAGATCAAACCATGCTCTCTGCTGTCCTGTTCTATTCTTTTCTTAAAAAACGAGAATTCACCAAAAAATGACAATTTAGCCCAAGCAAGCCATAAAACCCAAACAAACCTAACATTAGAACATTAAATAAACAAAAATAATCCTTTAAATATCAATAATTTAATTTATATTTGCATTAATTCCATACGAAAAGAACAAGAGATAAACAGCTCATAATTCATGGTTTAATCTGCAAAAAAATCCAGATATCACACTACAAAGTGCTTTTTTTAAAGGCTTAAGATAGATCCACTTGATCAAGGCTGTAAAGTGGTGCTATTCTAAAAACATAGGATGAGACAAACAGAGGAGCAGTGTTATGATTTCTTCATCTCAAAAACAGGGATTGGTAATGATTGCAGTCATCGTTGGCTTAATGACACTGCCGTTACTTTACTAATTCGTTATCAATAAACAAAAAAGACGCAAATGCGTCTTTTTTGTTTATTGATAAGCACCTTTGCTCAATCTTTATTGCTGCTCATTACGTTGAATATCGCTAGCGTTATAACGAGCTAGGAAGATATTTTGAGACTTCATCCCAGTGAATATAATAAAAGAGCATGGCTGCTAACGTCATTAACGTGACTAAAGCCAATGCAGCTCGCCATACAAAGCGACTACTGCGAGGAGTTAAGACTTTTTCGCACTCACCGCACACAGTAAAAAAAGCTTTTCTATCCTCTAATTGATAGTGATCTTCATGCACAATTTTATTGCGAATGGTCGCTATATATCTGAGCCTTGCAATCACATCATGCGGTAAGCGCTCTTCACAGCTTGAGATCAATTGATGTAATCCCTTACCTTGCGCATGATATTGCTGACGAAGCAAGGTTTCTAATCTTCGCGTTCGTAATACAACTTGTTCTATCTCTGACATAACGGCCTCCTTGCATAGCCACTCACGCTATCTACACCATATTGTCACTTACTCATCAAGATAAGTGCTACATTCTTGTCAATTAAACCTCAATATCGACAGCGAAATGTGAGATCAATCGAAAAATATCGTCATATCATGCCAACATATACAGATTATTGCAGCCAACTCCCCATAAGATATCACTAACGATTTATTAATGTTTCCACTTTGGAGTGAGTTATGTCACCACTATTATTACTATTGATTAGCTTAATCGCTTTATTCATTAGCGGATTATGGCTATTTTTGCATTTTTATCGCCGTCATATCCAAGGCGAAAATGCTCCGCAACGCCAAGCCTTTGTCACTATTTTAGATAAGCAGATTATCGACATCCCTCACCCATTACCCGATCAAGAAGATCAAGAATATTGGATTTACGTTCAAAAAGGATTGGGCCCGAAAAGAGAGTTTCAAGTTGGCCCTCACTATTTCCATGCTTTAAAACCCGGCGATCAAGGAGAACTCACCTATCAAGGACGTAAATTTCTCCATTTTGCATTGACGCGCTAAACAAGCAACGTGTTTTTCAGCGACCAAGAATAAGAAGATTAATCGTTATTACCTATCAACACGATGCATAGAATCACCTTTCAAGACGACCATGAGAGGCATATGATGTTTACCAGATTTCAAATAAATCCACTTAATTGATAAACACTTACATGAGGTGAGAACATGACAACCAATCTGATCGGCCTAGACAACACCCAAAGCCAACAACTCGCTCAATCGTTAAATCGTTTATTGGCTAATTACCAAGTATTTTATATGAATACTCGTGGCTACCACTGGAATATTAAAGGTAAAGAATTCTTTGAACTGCATGCGAAATTCGAAGAAATTTACACTGACTTGCAAGTCAAAATTGATGAATTAGCAGAGCGTATCCTAACCTTGGGCGCGCAACCTTTGCACAGCTTTAGCGATTACCTAACGACAACAGAAATTAAAGAACACACCAATGCCACTGATGGTCAAAGCACCATGCAAGGCTTATTAGCTGGATTTAGTTCATTGATAGCTCAGCAGCGTACGATTTTATCGCTGGCCGCCGAAGTGGGTGATGAGGGAACCAGTGCTCAAATGGGCGATTATATTCGTGAACAAGAAAAATTGGTTTGGATGCTGAACGCTTGGCTGCAATAAATCCATAACCCTATAACTTAAAATTTTGGCTGGCGGTTTGAGCTCCCCAAAGACAAGCACTTACCGCCAACCTTTTCGGTTAACAACGTCTCACTTTTTGGCTCCACAGTTGAGCCGCTTTCAGTTCTTGCGTCACATCCGCCATTGCAATGCCTAAGGTAGTGCAATGGCTTTCTATTCCCTGCCAATCCGCTTGTTCAAAACATTCCTCAAGGTTAAGCAATTGACCAAATGGACCTTCTCGCTTATTCAGCGCTTGTTTAATCGCTTGAGTCACCGGTAACTGCTCAAGCAAACGGTCTAGTGGAGTATCAAACAAGGCATCCAGTACTGAAAACAAACCGATTAAAAAGGCCTGATCTTGGTATTTATCAAACGGTTTTCGCTTCGACATTCGCTGACAAAATTGCGCCCGTTGTAGCGATAAATGATAAAGTTCTTGCGGTTTTTTGACTGAAACATAAGACGCAACCGTCAAAGCGACAAATGTCTTTAATTGATCGTGTCCAAGGTACACTAAAGCTTGACGAAAAGACGCGATAGGAACCGCCAAGCGAGGTGAAAGCCGATTAACAAAATGCAGCAACTTATAAGAGAGCGCCAAGTCTTGTGAAATGATCTGCTCAACTCGTTCAAAATCAACTGAAGGTCGACAAACCTCCTGAAACAGCCGCATCGAGATGAGCTGTTCTGGGCTAAGGTAGCGCTGCTTTATCACTTGCGGTTTACTAAAAAAGTACCCCTGAAAGAAGCTGAATCCCGCACGGCGAGCCAGATCAAACTGTTCTTGTGTTTCTACTTTCTCAGCTAAAAATCGCCGCTTGCTTCCCGCCGCCAATCGCTGCTCGACAACACGACATGCTTGCTCAATCCCCATGTCAATCACGTCCAATTTGACAATATGTACATAAGGTAAAAAACGCTCCCATTCCGCGCTGTAAACAAAGTCATCTAATGCAATCAGGTAGCCCCGTTGACTTAAGTCTAGAATCGCCGCAAACAATTCATCAGTTGGTGGACAGGTTTCAAGGACTTCAACAACAATCTGCTCTTTAGGTAAAGTCAGCGGTAAACGACGTAGCAAACTTTTATAAGGAAAGTTAATAAAGCAACGAGAATACTCTATCGACGGATTAGTACCTATACTCAAAAAATTTTCCACGATTAAGCGATAGGTGGCTCGATCAGAATCCATTTGGCGAGGAAACGCATTTTGCTCTCCATCACGAAACAATAGCTCATAACCAAGAGTATGCTTTTTAGCATTAAAAATTGGTTGCCTTGCTACATAGGTGGTATACATTTCCGCCTCACACATGATTGTTTTATATCACTACCTCTCAAATATTTCGCCACGCTATCATACCTTACTGGTCTCATAACCCTGAACTAAACTCTGGTTATTTTTTTACCTGTTGTTCGCGTCTATTGATATAGCTGGGCGATCTTGCCAGTACTAAAGCCTATTGACCCGAACCATTGCAATTTTCAGCCACTCGCTTATGCTAGCTAAGCTCAGCATCACGCTGGACCTTGAAACTTAGGCAAAGATCAGACGAAGTCATGTTGCACACATACAGTCAAGAATCGTATTTTCCGCACTTGATGCAGCAGCATATCGCACCATGGTGGGAACAGGCTTGCCACCAAGCACACTACCAAACTCAGGATAATATTAACCTGTATTGGTGCTCGATGACCTCATCACAGCACACGAAAGCGATCGTGGTCGTCAATGGACGACTTGAATCGGTGTGGAAGTATCAGGAGCTATTTTACGATCTTTTCCATCAAGGTTATGACATTTACTCTTTTGACCACCGAGGCCAAGGCTTATCTGATCGACTGCTTGATGATAGAGAAATTGGCCATGTTCACTCTTTTGATGACTATGTCAGTGATTTAGCGGCATTAGTATCTCATTTCAACTTACAACGCTATACACAACGGTTTCTATTAGCCCATTCGATGGGCGGAGCAATTGCCACTCGGTATCTACAAACTTATCCAACGCATCCATTCAATGCTGTCACGCTAAGTGCTCCAATGTTTGGTATTCATATGCCTTGGCAGTTACGTGCCGTTGCTGAGCCCCTCGCCCGTATGCTGACTTACCGCTACCGGACACCTCATTATGCTCCCGGTTATGGCCCTTACTATGCCAAACCGTTCGCGATTAACCCGCTCACCCACAGTGCAATCCGTTATCAATGGTTTCGAGCCTTATATGAGGAAAAGCCGGAACTGAAATTGGGAGGGCCAAGTACTCGCTGGGTATGGCAAGCGCTAAAAACGACACGTCGGTGTCGGCAATACACGCGTCAATTGACGATTCCACTCTTACTGCTGCAAGCAGAATGCGATACGATTGTCAGCAACGCCTCGCAAACCCGTTTTATCACTCAACTGGCACGCACCAACCCAAACGCTCGTATGCAGCGTATTGATGGCGCAAAACATGAGTTATTGTTTGAGCAGGATCACTACCGTAATCAAGCATTAGAGGCGCTATTGGATCATTTTAATTCGCCCCCATCGAAATAGAGGAAAGCCAACCTGAGGAGTTTTTCCCTCTTTTTCTAGCGGATTATCACTTACACTACCGGGCCAAGATCGTTTACTTGGCGACCTTTCCTGCGACAATGAGGGTTATATGACCACTGAACAAAAAACGGTTCCATTTCGAATTGTAGCTTCCGATCTGGATGGCACATTATTAGCACCCAACCATCAATTAAGCGCGTTTTCAAAACAGATACTCAAGGATCTTCATCAACAAGGTTTTACTTTTGTGTTTGCAACCGGGCGTCACCACGTCGATGTGGCGGGTATTCGAGAAATTGCTGGTATTCCAGCGTATATGATCACCGCCAACGGGGCGCGTGTCCATGATAAAAACAACCAAGAAATGTACAGCAAAAGTGTACCAGCTGAACTCGTTCAGGCCATCATTGACCAAGTCAAAAGCGATGATTCTCTCTACATTCATCTATATCGCCATGATCAATGGTTACTGAATCGGGAAGATGAAGCACTCCGTCACTTCCACAAAGATTCCGGTTTTACCTATCAGGTTTTCGATGTCGATCATGCTCCCACTGACGGAGTAGCAAAAATTTTCTTTACTAACCAAAGTAAAGATCACGAACAGCTGGTTCAACTGGAAACGCTGATAAACCAACGCTTTGCTGGACAAGTTAACGTCGCTTTTTCCACGCCATGGTGCCTAGAAATTATGGCTGCGGGGGTATCAAAAGGGGAAGCGTTACACGTTGTGGCAAAATCGCTTGGATTATCACTGGCCAACTGTATCGCATTTGGTGATGGCATGAACGATGTCGAGATGCTAACCATGGCTGGCAAAGGGCTCGTCATGCAGACCGCACACGAAAAAGTCCTACGAGCGCTGCCCAATAACGAAGTCATTGGTAGCAACGCCGATGATGCCGTTGCCCACTACCTACAAAATCACCTTCAATTGTCGAAATCGCCCGCATAAGTAAACGTTATTCAACACTCGCACCCATCATAAAGCTTAGCGGTGGGGCGAGGTTGAGCCTGTATATTGCCGCCCCGAGCGGTGCATCCCAGTGCAATAATTGCGAATGTCTTCCCAAGTAACCATTTTTCTGTCTGTAAAGTGTCAATAGCGCTTCCCTTAGGTTCAGTTTTAAAGCCACGATATGCCATAATGCATCAACGTTGGTTGCGTTTTTTACGAGGAAGAGAAACCATGAAGCAGCTGAGAATTCCAGCGGTCATCCTAGCCCTACTCGCTGTACAAGCGTGTTCGTCATCCCAGCCTACCGAGCAAGCGATAACGCCTGTGAATGCCACGTTAGATAATCCGGCGACGGTCGTTGCACAAAGTTTTATTATGCGAGGTGAAGTGGTTATAGGGCCAGAAGTCCGCTCTTTTACTCCCTGTGGGAGTAACCAACAATATTGGTTAGAGTTACCTCCCGAACTTAGCGTGCCAGCACAAAAGCTAAATCAGTCTCCTTATCAAATCCTTTATGGTGAAATGATTGGCTACCTTGTACCACCGAGCCAAACGGGATTCAATGCCGACTACCTCGCTCGCTTTGTCGTGCAGCAAATCAACCAATTAAGCGCAGAAAATACTCAACGTTGCCAGCATCCCACCAATCCAACTCGGGCATTTGGTACAGAACCATTTTGGTCTGTTCAATTTTCTGCTCAAGGGTTGGAATTTCAGCCATTAGGTAGTGATAAACAATTATTGACCATTCAGAGTAGTCAGTTATCCGCTAGCCGTCGTATTTATCAGTTTGAGCAGGGGGCTCTCACCTTAGAGCAAAAAACATGCACCGATAGCATGAGTGATAATTTATACAGTTGGCGTTCAACTCTCACTCTCAAAGGGGAAACTTACCAAGGCTGCGCCGTGCTCAGCAATCTGGATGCGACACAAGAGTGGGTAGGCACCTACTTTGCCAGTGCAACAGAGCAGCAAGGTTTTGGCGTAACGTTGGAACTCAATCCCGATCATAGCGCAACCACTCGCTACCGCTATTTAAATGGCGAACGCGAACTGGTTGAAAAAGGATTCTGGCAACAGCTTAATCCTGATCAAATTCAAGTCGTGATGACCTTGCACCAGCAACAGTATTTACTCTCGGAACGAGTATTTAGCCGTCGTGGTTATCAACTCCATGCCGATAAGGAAAAAATAGGCAATGTAGTCTATCCAATCCGCAATGGTGGCCTGATTCTTTTTCAAGCAAAGCCGATAAGTCCTCGCCCCAGCACCGAAAAGCCGCCGCTTGATCAAACCGTGCACAACATCCCTTCCCGAGATGAATATGACGAAGAGGTTGACCAAGCGGTACGCCGATACTTTGCGCTGCATAAAACCGATCCCGCACAAATCCATTACCGCTGGTTAAAATATGACTTGAATGGTAATCAGCACCCAGAACTTCTGGTGCAACTCGATTGGTGTCAGCACACACAGTGCACTTTGCTTATTTTCGAACAAAAGCACGGTGAATGGCATTTTAATAGCCGTATCAATGGCGTTCAGACGCCTTTTCGATTAGGAAAACGTTCACAGTATGGCTGGCAAGATCTAATGCTCCCAATCAGTACAAAGCAAACGATCACCATCCACCAACTGCAATACAACGGGATCAGTTATCCGGTGACAAGCAAAAAATCAAAAACCGCTCACGCCAGTGACATTAGCGGTGTCAGCCTATTTTCTGATGGCTTATCGCCACGCACAGGAGTAAAACTTTAATGTCAGCGTGTTCTGGTTGCGGTTTAACCCACCAATGCTTGTGTGCAGCCATCCCTCGACTATCCAGTGAGTTGCACCTTTCATTACTCACGCATGAAAATGAGTTCCTGCGTGAGACGAATACTGGCCAGTGGCTGGTCAAAGCGCTGCCCCACTGCACCACTTTTACTTGGCGACGAACCTCACCCCCCCGCGCATTATTACAGCGCATTGCCGACCCGAATTATCATTCGGTACTGGTTTACCCAAGTGCACAAAGCCTTCCTGTCGCTCAGCCACTACAAAACGCGAAAATAAAGGGCAAAAAAATGCATTTTATCTTGCTTGATGGAACATGGCAGGAAGCGAAAAAAATGTTACGTAAAAGCCCTTGGTTAACCATCCCTCATGTCTACATTACTACGCCAAACGAGTCATGTTACCAATTAAGACGCCACCAACAAAACGGACATTTATGTACCTTAGAAGTGGGAGCTGCGTTACTCGACTCACTCAATGAAGCAGAAAATGCACAACGGCTGAATCATTTTCTTAATCGTTTTATGCGTACTCTGCAAGCGGATAAAAGCGGGCACGCACTGGTTGATTACCTGGCTTGACGCGGAATGTTCAGTAAAGAACATAAACTCTGTGGCTGGCCTAGGTAAAAGCCTTGCAAATAATCGATGCCCATATCTTGACTGATCTGGCATACCGTCTCGTTATGTACAAACTCAGCCACGGTTTTAGCGTTTAACACCTGGCATAACTTCACCAGTTGCTGAGCTATTTTGCGTTGTTTCATATCTTGGTCGATATTACGAATTAAACTGCCATCTAGTTTAATCACCTGAGGCTCAAGCTTAATGATTTCATCAATGTTTGAATAACCACTACCAAAATCGTCAACGATAATTCTCACCCCTAAACGACGAAAATGCTCACACACTTCAATCATATGTCCATAATCTTTGATTTGTTCATTCTCAAGCACTTCAAGCCCGACTCGAGCGGGATTAGCCAAAGATTGAATCGCTGTTTCAAGACGTTGTAATGTGCGATCACTCATTAAATCTTGTGCCGATAGATTAATGGAAAAATCTTCATGACGGTGACGCATCAACTCAAAAGTTCGATGAATCATCTGCCGACTTAAGCGCGTATAGAGATGGCTGCCTTCAATGATGGGTAAAAATCGTCCAGGTAAAACAATCTCTCCCTCATCTTCAATCCGCACTAAACATTCATAAGAAGCCAATTGATGAGATTGAGCATGGACAATTGGCTGTGCATAAACGAGTACCTTGTCATCCAACACCGCTCGGCTAACACAAGATAACCAGCTGAGCCGCTGTTGGCGCAATTGCTCATGAGTGCGTAACCGGGTCGCACTACAAAAGTGACGATTACGACGAAAAGCATAGCGTCTTGCCTCAATGGCACGGAGCAATAAATCATCCGCATCCTGTTCTGGGAACTCTTTGCGACTGACTAATCCAGCACACAAAGAAACCGACACGTAATCAATTTCAGGTAAACCAAACGGCTCAAAGTTGACATGTTCAAGCTGTTCGACAAATTGAGAGAAAGTGCGATGGATGGCTTCTTCGTCAACGTCGACAGTCAGCATCGCGGCCCACTCTCCAACGCCGATTGCATATAAAGCGCTTTTCTCCGGAAGATGTTCAGCGAGGTAACGTTGAAAGTGACCAGTTAAATCCAGTAATAATTGATCGCCAACCTGATAACCATATTTTTCATTAATTTGATTGAAATTAGTTAACTTCAATGCCAGTAAATATTCATTGGTTGCCATACGTAATAATTTTTCACGTAATACCACTCGATTCGGTAGCCCCGTCCTGCGATCAACCCGATAAGTAGCGGTTAGCAGAGAAGCTTGATCTTGAATTTTCAACGATAAATCGCGGTTCATTTCATCTAAATCATCCAACGCATTACGAATCAGACTAAATAAAGGCGCTAACTCATCATGTCGTGCACAATTCAAGGGAGGTATTGCTTCTTGGCTCGGCTCGCCTTCACGAATAGCAAAATAGGTCATACTGTGGTGCAACACTCGCTGTAATTGACCATCATGCCACAACTCCCCTGCACAATATCCGCCAGAGGTTAATGCAACCCGTTGAAATGGTAAAAGCTCTTGGTTGTCTTCAATAAAATCTAACCGAGAAGTGCAGTTATAAATAAAAATCTGTTCAGGTTGAAAAAGGCGTAGTTGCTCGGCACCTAACTGCACCTGTTCAAGCGTTAAGGACGGATGATCAAAACAAAAACGAACTTCATCGCCGACAGATAAGGCTTTATTAAACACCAATCCCCGCTCATCTTCATACTGAGGCACATAAACATCTTGTAATGCTAACTCACCTTTGATCAGCGGAAA
The DNA here is from genome assembly GCF_009904905.1 of Vibrio sp. V30_P3S12P165. Classification (NCBI taxonomy): domain Bacteria; kingdom Pseudomonadati; phylum Pseudomonadota; class Gammaproteobacteria; order Vibrionales; family Vibrionaceae; genus Vibrio; species Vibrio sp. V30_P3S12P165. Next base: position 54,278 of record NZ_WXWH01000006.1, read on the forward strand.
ATTATGTAACATCTCTAGCGGTACCTGCTGATGATCGCCTAAGTAACGGTTGTACACTTGACGGATCGGCATATCATCCAAGCGACATACCCTATTGCCTTCAGCTGCTGTGACACGAAAACTACGGCCAAGTGGGTTCCATTCGGTGTAGGCTCCGGTTTTAACTTTTAAGCGTTCCCCATGAAACGCGACACAGACCATGGCATCATCGTACAATTGCCGACCATGTAATACCCATGTCCCATAAGGTGTTTCTGTCGCGGCCCCTCCAGCAACCTGAATGCCAGGCGCTAAATAATTAAACGCTCGAAAGTGCTCCTGTTCATCCATTTGTGCGACAAAACAGAGCAAACATTGGGTATCGGCTTGTAAAGCAAGCTGTTCAAGTAACTGCTCAACATCTTTTTTGCCTGACAGGGTGCGAACTTGCACGGTACTGGTTAACTGGCTGTGATGAAAATGACTGATAATGATCAGTGTACCGGTATGACAAATTTCACCGTGATCGACCATTTGGTTAGCACTAAAACCGATCAAGTGAGCATCTGGATATCGCGTTAGCAACTGATCTGCCAGCGTCTGTACATATTCCGTTGACTGGCTGGAAATCAGTTGAATTAATCGATTACTGGGATCAGACGAGATAAATTCTAATGGAATATCATTGAACGACTGATGTTCAGAAAGGAATAAAGACGTCGTAAACATACTTCCTGTAACTCATTTTGCAACACTGCCTTATGCATAGGTATCAAACCGTATACCATCTGAAAATCAGGTTAATGATTATCTGATACAGTCACAATTTTTATTCAGCAAACCAATACCTTAAGTTGTGAAAGATCGGTTATCTCAACATCCGGTAAAACTTTCGCATCACGATTTGCAACTAATGTGTGGCCTCGGTCGTTATACCAACAGGCTTGGAATCCGTTATTCTTGGCACCTTGTACATCGGTCACGAGATGATCGCCGACATGTAGAATAGCTGAGGCAGGAAGTTGAAGATACTGACTCGCTTTCGAAAAGAGATCCGGATAGGGTTTTGCACGTCCATCAGGCCCAGCCTTGAGCACTAATTGAAAATAATCACTCAGACCTATCTGTTCAACATCCACATTACCATTGGTAATTGCCAGCAAAGGCACCTGCTGCGCAAGTAACCGTAAGACTTGGTGAGTAAGTGGGGGCACGGTAACTAAATTTCTGAGTCGTAAAACTTCTTCGATCGCCTCTTGTGCCGCTTGCTTTGCTTGATTCGGTGAATAACCTAACTTCTGTAGGCCTTGTTTGATCTGTTCAAAACGCCATCGGGTCACGTCATGACTTAACCAAGGATCATGGTCAGCCAATTGCCACTTTAATTGATTCCACCATGTCATCGGTTGACTGGCTGTCACGGGATGATGCTGATAAAGCCACTGAGCAATTTGTTGCTCTAAATGGCGAATGACCGGATGGTTATCGTATAGCGTGTCGTCCAAGTCAAACGTCATCGCTTGAATCGGTTGTAACTGACGATAGAAATGCATCTCTACTCCTTGGTTTTTTTTCGGGCTCGAGGGTGAGCTTGATCATACACCTGCGCGAGATGCTGAAAATCAAGATGGGTATAAATTTGTGTGGTTGAAATATTCTCATGCCCCAGTAATTCCTGAACCGCACGTAGGTTATTGCTTGATTCCAACATATGGGTAGCAAAGGAGTGGCGCAATTTATGCGGGCTGATATGGCTGGCAACGGACTGTTTTTGTCCCCATTCTGCCAAGCGTTTTTGTACATTACGATGAGAAATACGTACGCCTAACTTGGAAATAAATAGTGCGGGTTCATCTCCTTTGAGCAAGCTAGGGCGAACTTTTAACCATTTACTGACCCACTCTTTTGCCTGTCCAGAAAACGGAGCTTTACGCTCTTTGTTGCCTTTTCCAATCACACGAATTTCACCTCGACTGAAACTGATGTCTTTTACATTAATTCCTACCAATTCAGCCAGCCGCAAACCTGCGCCATACATCAATTCCATAATGGCACGATCACGAATCGATAGTGGATCATCGGCATCCACCTCTAACAGTTGAGCCATTTCATCGACATCTAAATTCTTCGGTAACGGGCGTTGTTTTCTTGGTGCAGAGACACCTTTAGCAGGATTGGCTGCTAACTCTCCGCGTAAAATCAGAAAATCGAAAAAGCTACGCAAAGAAGAAAGACGCGTTGCTAGGCTACTGGCTTTCATCCCCTCGCGCATACCTTTGCTGGCAAGCTGGCGAACCCAAGCGGCATCCACTTGTTGCCATCGAGTAATTCCCATTTGATTGAGATGCGTCGCCATCGCATGCAACTGCTGCCGATAGTTACGTTGAGTGTGAATACTTAGCCCCTTCTCACTACGTAAATATTCATAGAAACGCAGTAAAGGCTGAGTTAATCCACTAGGCAGAGGGGGAATGGATTCGTTCATGTTCACTATATTCCCAAGGGAGTAAATCGATTAAATGAGTCAGCACTAAAGCTAAATGGCGCAAAAACAAGGTGTCCATACAGGGTTGAAAATGCCCACCATCCGTACTTGCGAAGGCTAAAACTCCTTGAGATTGCGAAGAGCCTAGCGCCAGAACGACGTAAGACCCCATTTCCGGCGTCAAACTCTGTTCACCAAACAACTGATGACGATCAGCCTGCCGTAAACGCCCTAAATAAGCCGATTTACCATTGAAGTGATTAGTGGCAAAGCGCTGCCATTGCTCTTGGGTGATGGCATACTCATTCATTGGTGAGCCAATCAAACGGACATAGGCCGTTAACCCTAGACGCTTTGCCGTGTCTTCAATGGCTTGAAAAACTTGGCGCAACGAACGACATTGCAGCAATGTTTCTTGCAACGCCATAAATTCATGAAAGGTTCGATCATTGTTCGCCGCCAACGACATTAAGGTGGTGATCTCTTCTTCTAACTCTTCAATACGTTGTCGCTGCCGCGCCATTTGTATATGAACGAGAGAGATCGTTCCTGCATCGGAACGAGGCAATGAAAATGACTCAACCAACTGAGGATAATGGAGAAAAAAATCTGGGTGATCGCGTAAATACTCAGCGACCACTTCAGCGGTCAGGGCATCAGCCTGTTGTTGTAACAAAACACATCCTTAATTTAACAAGATAATTGACCATCAAATACATGAGTGGCAGGCCCGGTCATATACAAAGGTTGCCCCGGCCCTTGCCAACGCACATCTAAGCATCCTCCCGGTAATTGAACCGTCACCGTTGGATCCAAAAGCCCTTGAGTAACCCCCACCGCGACAGCCGCACAAGCACCACTACCACAAGCTTGAGTTTCACCGGAACCTCGCTCATAGACACGGAGTTTAATTTTTTGCCGATCAATCACTTGCATAAAACCCGCATTCACTCGCTCAGGAAAGCGTTCATGAGCTTCCAGCAACGGGCCTAACGTTTGTACTGCTGCTGTTGCTACATCCTCAACGATCGTTACCACATGCGGGTTCCCCATACTAACGGCTCCACAAAACAAAGTTTGCTCATCAACACGCATGATATAGGTTTTTTCTGCCTGTTTAGCACGAAATGGTATTTTATTCGGCTCAAACTCTGGCACCCCCATATTGACGGTAATTTGATCATCCTCTTCGATGGAAAGCACCATTTTACCTTTTTTGGTACTCACACTCAGTTGGTACTTATTGGTCAATCCTTTCATGCGTACAAAACGAGCAAAACAACGCGCACCGTTGCCACACTGCTCAACTTCACTACCGTCGGCATTAAAAATGCGGTAATGAAAATCGGTTTCTGGATCATACGGTGCTTCCACCACCAACAATTGGTCAAAACCAACACCAGTATGTCGATTCGCTAAACGCCGAATCAAATCGGGGGAAAAGAAAACGTTCTGGGTAATACAATCAACGACCATAAAATCATTACCCAAACCGTGCATTTTAGAAAAATGGAAATGCATAAGAAATCACTTTACTCTGGCAAAAGACTTTCCAAGGCCCACAGGCTGGAAAGAGGTTCCCGCTGACGAACGAGGTAGGTTTTGTCGCCATCCACCATAACCTCTGCCGCGCGAGTGCGGGTATTGTAGTTAGACGACATTGCAAAGCCGTAAGCCCCTGCCGATCGTACCGCTAATAGATCGCCATTCGCTAACACTAAGGCACGATCTTTCCCTAAGAAATCACCCGTTTCACATACAGGGCCAACCAAATCATACTTGATCGCATCCCCTGAACGCGGGACAACAGGCACGATATTTTGCCAAGCTTGATACAAAGCTGGCCGCATTAAATCATTCATCGCCGCATCAATAATGGCAAAGTTTTTATGTTCGGTATGTTTAAGAAATTCAACCCGTGTCAACAAAACACCGGCATTGGCAGCAATTGCGCGTCCAGGTTCAAAGATCAACTCTAAATGCTGATGATTGGCTAAACGCGCCAACAGTGCTTTAGCATAATCTGAAGGCTGAGGAGGATGCTCATCACGATAAACCACACCAAGCCCCCCACCTACATCAAGGTGCCCAATCGTAATACCTTCGGCCTGCAATGAATCAATTAAAGCCAGTAAACGATCCGTCGCATCAATAAAAGGGGTTATTTCCGTCAACTGTGAACCGATATGGCAGTCGATTCCACGCACTTCAATATTCGGTAAGCGCTGTGCTAAACGGTAAACTTCAGGTGCACGCTCAAAGGCGATACCAAATTTATTGTCACGTAATCCGGTGGAAATATAAGGGTGGGTTTTTGCATCGACATCAGGATTAATACGTAGAGAAACCGGCGCGGTTACGCCTAACTCACCAGCAACCTGATTAAGCCGCTCAAGCTCCGGTTCCGACTCAACATTAAAGCATTTTATCTTCAGCGTTAATGCCCGTTTCATCTCTTGTGCTGTTTTACCAACCCCAGAGAAGACCACCTTACTGGGATCGCCCCCTGCAGCAATAACACGCTCCAGTTCACCACCAGAAACGATATCAAATCCCGATCCCAACCGAGCCAAAGTATTAAGCACCCCTAAATTAGAGTTTGCCTTAACCGCGTAACATATAAGGTGAGGATGCCCAGCCAACGCATGATCAAAGGCTCGCCAATGACGCTCCAGTGTCGCTCTAGAATAAACATACAGTGGCGTGCCGTATTGCTCAGCCAAATGTGACAAAGCCACATTTTCTGCCCACAGTTGACCATCGTCCTGATAATTGAAGTAATCCAAAATTCTTTCCCTTAATCTAATTGCTTAAGTCTACTGACTTTGTTCACTCTGCTGAGTATCATCAGGCAGGTACAATGGGCCAGTTTGTCCACACCCCGCTAATGCGAGTACAGACAACAAAAATAGTGCGGTGACAGACTTTTTCATTTTGCATATCGTGATTATTGAATCAATGCCTCCTATAATCGCACCACAATAAAGAAAAGCAATAGGATAGATACGATGAACGAAACTGAATTTCATCAGCAAGCGGAAACTCAAATGCAACTCATTGAACAACTGATTGATGAGACAGGAGCTGATATTGATTATGAGACATCTGGTAACGTGATGACGTTAGAGTTTGATGACCGTAGCCAAATTATTATCAACCGCCAAGAACCGATGAAAGAAATTTGGCTGGCATCAAAATCTGGTGGATTTCATTTTCAGTGGCAAAACGAGCACTGGCTTTGCTCGAAAACAGGTATCGAACTATTGGATATGGTCAAACAAGAATGTGAAAAACACGCCGGAGAACCAATTGATTGGGCTTAGATTATGCTCGTTACATGATCAATTTGACTAATCATCACTGCGTTGCGAAGGAGCATTTCGATGCTCTTTTCATCAGTAACCATGTTTCATCAATAACCATGAACCGCTTTAGAGGGGCGCGAATAGAGTACCGAGTCGTTACGATAAGGTACCACGTAGCTTTCTCCTTCCTCGGGATGAATGATCTGATAATATTGGGGTAAGTTAAAATTAATTAATTTCGAGGCAATTTTATTATCATCGCGAACTGAAGTATAAAAGCTATTAACACTGGCAATCATCTCATCTTTTTCACCATTATACTGATGGTAAACTTCGATCCGATTGGCTTCATCTAGCACATAAATATTAAATCCTTTTTCGGTGTCTTCAAAAAAGAACTGTACTAACCCTTCACTGGCAAATCCATCGACGACCTCTGGAAGCTGATAATCCTGCTCTCTATCTAGCATCAGCAACGGTGACCCTTTCAACTTATTACTGGAGATACTGCGATAGAAGTCAACCGAGTTTTCTAACCTTTGAACAGACACACCGCGTCGTTCAAAAAACAATCCATACATCTGTTTTCCGAGACGTAACGCTTTAAATCGACGACGTTTTTCTTGTTCCACCGGTTTAAGACGCAGATCGATACATTCTGCCAACAGTTGATAAATCAAATTACGCATCACACCACGTAAATTTTTACTGTAGCAAAAAACATCGACCGATTCAGGAGGAAGTGCATCTTGATGCATTTTACCCAATATCGTTTTTAGGGCATCAAGGATCGCCGTTTCTCCTTTAAAATGCAGCGTACGTACTTCTTGCCATGAGTTGCGATAAACCAAATCAACACTACCCACTAAGCACTGCTGTTGAGAGCCGAAACTAAAAATATCCAACGTTTTTAAATCGACTTTTAACGATTTACCAGCAAGTTGCACCGTGGGATCACTTTCAAAATTGATAAACATTGCCAGTTGGCTGATTTCACATGGGCTAGCCAGTGCTGCCATTGTAGGGCGTCGTTTATGCAGAGAAAAAGTATTGCGTAAATCGCTCACCATTTGATAAAATTTATCAAGATCCAACTGAGCACAACGAACGACCGAATGCAAATTGGTTGACTCGGTAATTAATCCATTAAAAAAAGCCCAAGCGACCAGTTTACTTAAATATTCATTCTGTTCTAAATAACGCTGCCCCATCATGCGTTGTGCAATTGGTGGTTGTTTATACAAATACCAACCGAAAGGATTTATTCGCCCCGTTGGGACTTCGATAAATGTTAAGTCAGTTTCATGTAAATCTGGCGAAATTTGGGGGTTTAATAAGGTCACTTTACCCGGTAAAACTTCAAATGCGGCATACAGCTTACGCGCTAAAATCGAAATATCCTGCGGACTGATTGCCGAAGTAATGTCATGACGACGGGCAAATTGAATCAAATTACGATAACTGAGCATTAACGCATCAAGTAAAGCATGGTGAACGATTTTTACTTGCTCCACTTTCCAATGCCGACGGTTATCTAATTCTTGCAGGGTTGCCGTGTCCCATTGCCACTCTTGCACCATATGTTGCAAAGCTTCCCGTCGCCACGCGACCGAATCGACTTGCGCTTCGCGTGAGAGCTTTTCATGAGTTTTCAAGTAAAAACAACGCCGAACTAAATCGAGTCGAGTATGATCACCGATCTGAAGGAGATAGCGCGTCACTTTTTTAAGCATCAAATAGTAGGCATCCATCCCATACAAATCAGGCTCATGAGCAAAAAAGCGGCGCTTGGTATCAATACTGAGCAGTTGCGTATGAGGATACTCCCATGAATAAGCCTCCAACAGCGTGGCTTTAAGTACGGATTTATACGGTGAATCAATACTTTTATACAGTTGCCATAAATTAGCACCAAAATACTCTTCGGCAGGGATACGGTTTAAGCGACCAAAATCGATCCACTCTGAACAATCAATATATTGGTTAGCACAAAGCTGCTCGACATATTCTTCGTAACACTCTTCCATCTCTGGCGGGACAATTTGCCACAGCAACCGTTTACCAGCTAGCCGAACTGCCGAACGATAAAATTCATCTAATAACAGCAAATGTTGTGAGGAACCACAGTTTTCACCGGTCATTTTATCAGAACGGTTATGCCGAAAACGCTGCTCGTCCATGATAAAAAAGTTCGCTTCAACGCCTTGATTTTTCGCCCAATCAGTAATGAGCAAGCACTTATTGCTTAAACTTTCTCGATCATCACAATCCATCGACGCCGATACACAGACCCAAATGTCTAAGTCACTGGATGAACTTTGCCCGATGGATGAGGTACTCCCCATCGTGTAAAGCCCTAAAATCATCGGTTGTTTAGGAGCATGAAGCGGCTGACCTAACGCCAGTTCGGTATCTTCGACTAATTGCTGCTGAACCGCATTCATCTCAAAATTGTCGATACCATGGGGAACTTGCTGGTCTAAATAGCCAGGAATTAACGGATGGTTGTAATGCAGCAATGCAGGAATTAATTGAAAAACACGTTGACCTTGTAAATCCATAAGCGCCAGCGCCCGTTCAGTTCGTTGCCGGTTGAGATTATCCAGTCGTTGAATTAAGGTCGTGGTGTAAGCCTGCAAGGTTGGTTCCTTGGTTGAAACATTAATGCGCGCTTTGGTTATGTTTTACGCGAAAGCGCCAACAAAACGTGATCAATTTAACACTTTAATCGGACTGGGTAAAGCTATCTCCCTTTATCACTCGACTAAAGTTGTACCATCGTGAAGAAATCAGCATGTTAGCTAACTTTCGCTGCATAGTCGTGCGGTTCACGACCATTTCTCTTCTATATTGCCAGCGTTCTGATCCAAATAAAATAGGCCATCAGTGTGTGCGAGAAGACGCGTTTTCTCCTAGTCAGTCCGCGAACAAACGAGAGATTAATCACATTCTTTTAGTCAATTCAGTTCAATTTAATCACAAAAACGCCGACTGACTATCTAGTAGTAAGACTTTCTCGTCCACAATGTTAGGATACTGTTATTGTTGACTGTTTTTATGGGATGATTATGACCACCACGCCGATTCGTATTGCTACCCGCCAAAGCCCACTGGCTTTATGGCAAGCACATTTTGTCAAAGATGCTTTACAAGCAGCGCATCCGGAGTTGGAAGTGGAACTAGTAACCATGGTCACCCGAGGCGATGTGTTACTCGATACTCCCCTGGCTAAGGTCGGAGGAAAAGGGCTTTTTGTCAAAGAGTTAGAACTAGCTATACTGGAAAACAGGGCCGATTTAGCCGTTCACTCGATGAAAGATGTCCCGGTCGACTTTCCCGATGGCTTAGGTTTAGTGACAATTTGTGAACGTGACGATCCTCGAGATGCTTTCGTCTCGAACCGCTATGTTTCTCTTGATGAGCTTCCTCATGGTGCAATTGTAGGTACTTGTAGCTTACGCCGCCAATGCCAAATCAAAGAAGCTCGCCCAGATATTACCATCAAACAATTGCGCGGTAATGTCGGCACTCGCTTAGCAAAGCTGGATGCCGGAGAATTTGATGCTATCGTACTAGCCGCCGCAGGGCTTAAACGCTTGAAGCTCGAAGATCGGATCGCTAGCTTTCTTGAACCCGAACAATCGCTGCCAGCCGTTGGTCAAGGAGCGGTTGGTATTGAATGTCGCTTAAATGATCGACGCCTACTCACACTGCTTGAGCCACTTAATCACCTAGATACGGCGGATCGCGTCCGCTGCGAACGCGCGATGAATTTAACCTTGCAGGGTGGCTGTCAAGTGCCTATTGGTAGTTATACCGTCTTGGAAGGTAAGCAAATTTGGCTGCGAGCGTTAGTCGGTGAACCAGATGGTTCGCACATCATCCGAGGAGAAATTCGGGGTGATCGTCAGCACGCCGAGCAGCTAGGTATTCAACTCGCTAATCAACTGCTTGAACAAGGAGCGAGAGAAATCTTAACTAAGTTGTATTCTGAGCACCAGTAAACCATGGCCATACTCGTTACACGTCCCGGCGAAGACGGTATTGAACTTTGTCACCGCTTAACAGAGCGTGGATATAAGGCACTTCATCATCCACTCATCACCATTACCGCAGGTAGAGAATTGACGCAACTCTGTGTCGAACTGGCTCAATACGACCTCATCATGGCTGTCAGCCAATCAGCCGTCAGTCTGACTCAGCAAGGGCTTCAAGCACAAGGGCTACCTTGGCCAACTAATGCGATTTATCTTGCCATTGGTCAAAAAACCGCACAAGTTTTAAGCAAGGCATGCCAACAACCAGTACACTACCCAGAGATCAGCGACAGTGAGCATTTATTGGAACTTCCGGTTTTACAGGAAGTCCACCAAAAACGAATGGTCATTCTGCGGGGAAATGGTGGACGAGAACTCATTTCACAGACGCTCACCCAACGAAGCGCACAAGTCTGGTGTCGTGAAGTCTATCGTCGTGTTGAACTGCCATTTGATTGGCAGCCAATGTTACAACGTTGGCAGCAAGTAAACGTGGATACCTTAATTATAACCAGTCTCCACCAACTAACATTTTTCATGTCGCAATTGACCGCTCACGCGCAAGCTTGGGCCTGTCAACTGCGGCTACTGGTTCCCAGTGAACGTATTGGCCGTGAAGCAATCGCTCTCGGCTTTCAACATATTGTGATAACAGGAAGTGCAGCAAACCACGACCTCGTGGCGGCTCTCCAGCCTTAACACAGGACTCTAGCCATGACAGATAAAAAAAACAATCCACAGCAGGAACCTGACAATTTAGAACCCAATGCCTCAGCTTCCTCTGGTGTCACTCCTCAGGGCACACATAACCACAAGGAACGGAAAAAAATGGCGTCTTCCGCTTCATCATCACACTCGAAATCGAACACAACCGTTCAGCCTACGGAAATAAAACCCACCACTCAGCGAGGAACGAAATTAGCCACCATCGCCATCGTGTTAACCATTTTATTTAGTGCCGGACTCACCTTACACTTTCAGCAACAACAGGCCTTGTATCAAACCCAATTAAGTGCGCTACGCGCTGAGCTTAATCAAACACGCCAGGGCTTACACACTGAACTAGATACCATCAAAAATGCCGCCATAAACGCTGCCACAGAGATCGCCACTCGCTCAGAAGTAGAACTCAACCAGCAACACAAAAGTATCGAAAGCTTACAATTAGCCATTGCTGATATTAAAGGACGCCGCCCTAACGATTGGCTGCTCGCAGAAGCGGATTATTTAGTAAAATTAGCTGGCCGTAAATTATTCTTAGAGCAAGATATTGAAAGTGCCACACTGTTGATGGAAAGCGCCGATCAACGAATTGCGCAGCTCAATGATCCCAGCTTAGCGCCACTACGTAAAGCGATGGCCCATGACATTACGACCCTCAAAGCGATTCCTTTACTTGATAAAGAAGGGTTAGTCTTAACCCTGCTCAGTTTGCAGCAAGTGGTAGACCAACTGCCATTAGCGAATGCAATTCTGCCCGAAGCGACACAAACTGAACCAGTCACGGTTTCAGACAATCTTGGCGACTGGCAAAGTAACTTAATGGCCTCACTTAAAGCATTTAGTGATAATTTTATTACGTTCCGCACTCGAGATGGACAAGCCGTTCCCTTATTGTCGCCTGAACAACACTTTTATTTACGCGAAAACCTAAAAGCAAAATTAGAAACCGCCATCAAAGCCGTCTACGACGAGCAGACCACGATCTACCACACCTCGCTCATCACTGCAAAACAGTGGTCTGAAACCTTTTTTAATTTACAAGACAATCAGGTCAACGCATTCAATCGTACTCTGGCTCAACTGTCAGAAAAAACGATTACCGTGACTTATCCACAAACGCTCACAAGTCAACAACCGCTTACGGATATCATTCAAGAACGCTTACGTCGTTCAGTCTCATCCATCACCACGGAGGAGAAAGCCCAATGATTCGCCTACTATTTCTCTTTATCGTATTGGGGTTGGGATTATTTGCAGGAACTCAGTATGCCGGTCAACAAGGGTACGTATTGATTTCCATTGCCAACAAAACCCTAGAAATGAGTGTTACGACACTCGTTATTTTGATGATAGCCACCCTCGCTGGGTTGTTTTTCCTCGAGTATCTTATTAAGAAACTACTGCGCGCCAGTAGTACGACTTGGAACTGGTTCAGTGTTCGCAAACAGCGTCATTCACGACGTTATACTAATGAAGGCATTGTTAAATTATTAGAAGGCGATTGGAAACAAGCTGAACGTAAAGTCACTCGTTGGGCTAACTACCATGATATGCCACAACTCTGTTATCTCATTGCCGCCGAAGCCGCTCACGGGATGGGTAAGACCAAACAACGCGATCATTATCTGGCTTTAGCCGCTCAACAAAAAGACGCGGCTTTAGCGGTGGAATTAACTCGAGCTAAGCAACAACTGAGCGAAAAAAACTGGTCTGCTGCTCTTGATACTCTCACCCAGTTACATCGTGACCATCCTGACCATCTGATGATTATAAAACTACTGAAGCAAGTTTATCTCGCGCTCGAACAATGGCAACCGCTGCTCGATTTACTTCCTAAGCTGGTCAAAGCACAATTGCTTACCCGTTCAGAGGCAGAGCAACTCACTTTAACCGCTCAGCAAGGCATACTCACGACGGTTGCGAGCGAAAAAGGCAGCGAGGGTTTATTAACGTACTGGTCAGGACTACCTAAAAAACTCAAAAACCAGCCAGCAATGGTGGCGACATTAGTTCAACAGCTGATGAAGCGTAAAGCGGATCATCAAGCATTCACTCTTATCAAAGAAGGGCTAAAAAAACAGCCATCACCTGAGCTATACGCCCTGCTTCCGCAGTTAAATATTCCAGATCATCACCCAATCACTGCTTTTCTACAGCAGCAGTTACGTCAAGATAGCAACAATCCGGATCTGCATAGTGCCTTAGGTCAGCTTTTGTTACGCTCTCAACAGTGGCAAGACGCTCAGCAACATCTGGAAAAAGCGTTATCGATTCGCCCTGACGCATCTGATTACGCTTATTTAGCTGAAGTTTTAGATCAACAAAATCGTCCACAAGCCGCCCACGATGTAGCACGGAAGGCTTTATCACTGTTTACTAAGCAAAAGAATAATCAACACTCTCTTATCCTGCATGAGCAATAAATAAAAGTTACGCCTTCCTAGCTGAAGCTAGCTAGGGAGGAATGGCGCAGATTAAATGACACGAGAGAACTGTTGCTGACGCGCACGCTGACGGAGATACTTATCAAAACACATACAGATATTTCGAATCAGTAATCGACCTCGTAACGTCACTTGGATCGATTGGTTATCGACCACCACTAATTGATCATCAATAAAGGTTTGCAGTAACGATAAATCAAGTTGGAAATAATGGTCAAACTGAATCGAAAACTGTTTTTCGATTATGGCTTTATCAAGTTTAAAATTGCAAATTAACTGTTTGATAACTTCTCTTCTCACCAAGTCATCACGGTCAAGAGATACGCCTTTCCATAATGCGTGCCGCATTTCGTTAACTTGGCGGTAATAACGCTTTAGCTCTTTTTGGTTCTGTGCATACACATCCCCAATCATCGAAATCGCCGATACACCAAATCCAACTAAGTCACAGTTTCCTTGTGTGGTATAACCTTGAAAATTTCGATGCAAAACCCCCTCACGCTGGGCTATCGCTAATTCATCATCAGGTAGCGCAAAATGATCCATACCAATAAACTGATAACCGGCGGTGGTTAAGGTATTAATACTATCTTGTAAAATTGCCATTTTCTCTTCGGCAGCAGGCAATTCTTCTTGCTTGATTTTTCGTTGTGCAGCAAACAACTGTGGCATGTGAGCATAGTTAAAAACGGATAACCGCCCCGGTTTCATCTGTAGCACTTGTGTTAATGTTTGATGAAAACTGGATACTGTTTGTTTAGGTAAGCCATAAATCAAATCTAGGTTGGTTGAGCGAAAGCCCAGCCGCTTAGCTCGCGCGACTAAATCAACAATAAATTGCTCATCTTGTTCACGATTAACTAACTGCTGTACTTCTTTATTGAAGTCTTGAACCCCAATACTAACCCGATTAAACCCCTCACTATAAAGATGATCCAAGATGGAAAGCTCAATTTCGCGTGGGTCAACCTCAATGCTAATCTCAGCATCAACCTGAAACTGAAACTCTTCGCGTAGCAAACTCATTAGGCGACTAATTTGCTTATGCGTCAAAAAAGTAGGTGTACCACCACCAAAGTGCAATTGAGAAACTTGACGATTTTGTAATAGTGAAGCCCGTTGGCGAATTTCATGCTCAAGGACATCAAGATACTCATCGGCTTTGTGAGAGTGACGAGTAATAATTTTATTACAGCCGCAGTAATAACAAAGCTTATGGCAAAATGGGATATGAATATACAGCGAAAGCGGTCGTTCTGGATAACGGGTACACGCCATATCATACTCGGCAATGGTAAAGGCTTCATGGAATTCCACCGCCGTCGGATAGGAAGTGTAACGAGGCCCTGAATAGTTGTACTTGTCTAAAATGGCTTGATCCCATACGATTTGCTGACTGGGTACGACTTTCGACAACATAGTGACTCTTCCCGTGATGAATTTGTAACGCGATAGTTTGCCACACGACCCGAATAAGGTCGGGTGGCAAAAGACAATTTGCGGATAAAATATTCTAAATTGCTAGCCGGATCACTTCTTCTTGAGCGCAAACCGCCGCTAAAGCATTTGAATATGGATTTGCTGATTCAATGGCTGAACATGTTGTCGGAGTAATGTAAGCTCGGAAACAATCGCATCATTTAAACGAACTTCTGCTTTTTGCCGAGTCAAATTTTGTCGCATCCGCTCTTGCTTAAGCATATTCTGCCGAGCTTCTCCGCGTGGCATATCTTTGACAATATGATACAGCTCGGTGATCGCTGGGTAGCTTTGTTCAAAATCCACCCGCGCTTCACCTTGAACATAATCCATAATGCAGTACACACGAATAGCGATTTCAGACAAATCACATTGGCCTTGAATACCAGCCAAACAGAGCGTATTTACGCTCTCAAAAATATTTGCGTTACGTTTTTCTATGGCTAATGTCTGGTATTGCTGCTGCAGTTGAGTTTGCCTTCTCAACTTCCACAATAAGTAAGCAGCATAACTTGCCAGAGCGAAAATAATCGTAGCGCCAATAACGGCTAGTAAAGTCCCATTCATGAGTTTGCCCTATCCTTTGTAGTCGTCTAGGTCCAAGGTTTCAAATTGAGCCAGTAAATCGTCATCTGAGGTTGGTTTACGTCGCTCTGATTTCGTTGGTACTGCCACCGGTTCAACCTCCTCCTCCGTTTCTTCAACCAATAAGCCAAGTTGAGTCATTAAGGTCTCAATTCGATCCAGTTTTTCATCGACATACTTTTGTAAGCCTGCACCAAGCTTTTCACCATTATCCAAGCGATCAAGCAAAACATTCAGCTGAGCATCGTTCTCTAACTGCTTCAGTTCTTGCTCTGCGTCCAAACGGCGAGCCTGTTTGCTGGCTTTTTTATTGGTTTCCACCACCAATGGGATTTTTTTCTTACTACCTAAACGAGGATCTCGCGCTTGAGTCCCCGCTCCTTGGCTAGCAGAGCTGCCATCAGAATGGCGACTACCACTTTTTAGTCCTTTACGTTTTTTCTGTTTCTTACGTTCACGGCCTTCCATTTCTGCATTCGTACGATTATGTTTACGAGCAAAAACGAGGTCACCGTTAATACCTGTTTTGGTTTTCTTTTCTCGAGACATTACTGGGGGTTCCTCAGTAAAATTACATCACTACCGATAAATTCAAGTTCGAGCTTATCCCGCTCAGCCAAAAACTGAAAGGTTTCACGACTAAAAAAACTCACATGGGTGAGATCATTTTTGTAGTGCCACCCAGCAAACGCATCCACGTTTTTTACCAGTTTGGTCATGAGACCAATCCAGCCTCCTGGCTTAACTAAATTCAGCCATTGTTGCCAGATAGTGTGAGGATCATGCAAATGCTCAATCACTTCGCTGGCAGTCATAAAATCATAGCGCGTATGAAGCACCTCTTGCTTTGGATAAAAAAAATGATCATACAACGCAACGCTGTGCCCCGCCTCTGCCAACATAAGTGATAATGTTGGCCCCGGACCACAACCAAAATCCAACCCAACAGATTGAGGATTTAGTCTTTCTAACATCGGTTCACAGAGCCGAGATAAAAAACGACGATATCCTAAATCATGAGGATTATTTTCATGTAAATCATAGAACGCTTTTTCACGCTCCGCACTCAATCGATGAGCCGGTGGAACAAACACCAAGTGACACACTTGACATCGCACATAGCTGCGGTGCTTATCTTCAAAATAAGCCTCAACATGATGACTGTGGCACAAGGGACAAGTATGCATAAAAACGTTCCTCAACTTGGGGATGCGCAACATACCAGAAATGCGTGTGAGAGTGGAGAGTGTAGGGTTAAAATTTCAGCAATTTTCGGAAAAAGATAGCCATGAGCATGAAATTATCATCAGAGCAGTAACAGCGTCATCGCCCCAGCAACACATGTGCAAGGGCGATCGAATGCCTGAAAATTAGTCATGAAATAGGCTCAAGGTCAATGTAAACCACCAACGTATTTGGAGAGCACATCAATATCGGCATCGGTCAGTTTTTTTGCGACATCACGCATCATGGCATTCATGTCGTTATTGCGGCTATCATCACGAAACTTTTCTAACTGCAATTTGATGTAATCAGCATGTTGTCCGGATATTTTTGGGAAACCAGAAAGCGCCGTACCATTACCCCGCGGGCCATGGCACGCAATACACGCGGTTAAACCTCGCGAAAGATCACCAGCACTATAGAGTACCTTGCCTTTATCAACCACGTCTTCCGGTGTTGCATTGTCTGAAATAGGCAAAGAAGCATAATAGGCAGCAAGATCCGCCATATCTTGCTCACTTAGAGGCATCGCCATGGCACTCATCACCGGATCGTATCGCCCTTGCGCTCCCCCACTGACGATGCCCAGTTTAAGATCCTTCAACTGTTTCTCTAGATAAATCCTATGCTGACCAGCAAGTTTTGGATAGGTCGTGATTATACCGTTCCCGTCGGCACCGTGACAGGCAACACACGTTTCCGATTTCGCTTTACCGGCCTCAATATTGCCTTGTGCCCATACCGAGCCACAGGCTAAGATACTCAAGATTAGCGCTAATTTCTTCATGACATTCCATTTATAATTATCAAGCTTCCAGTACCACTCATGGTACAATAAGCAACCTCGTTCCGAGCACATTTATTTTACACAAATTCACAAAAAAGTAATCAATTGACTACAAAAAAGTCGAGATGGAGTTAACAGAACCGTGAGCGTAAAAATTCATTACCAAAACACGCATTTCATTACCAGCGCCCCAGATATTCGCCATCTTCCAGAAGATGAAGGTATCGAAATTGCGTTTGCAGGACGCTCTAATGCTGGAAAATCAAGTTCTCTCAATCGGTTAACTAACCAAAAGAACCTAGCTAAAACCAGTAAAACCCCCGGTCGAACTCAGTTAATTAACCTGTTTAAAGTCACGGATGGATGCCATATTGTAGATCTTCCTGGATATGGATTCGCCCAAGTACCGCTCGAAATGAAGAAAAAGTGGCAACAATCATTGGGAGAGTATTTACAACAGCGCGCTTGTCTAAAAGGGCTCGTGGTTTTGATGGATATTCGCCATCCGATGAAGGATCTTGATCAACAACTGATTATTTGGGCGGTGGAATGTTCGATTCCGGTACAAGTACTGCTAACAAAAGCGGATAAGCTCAAAAGTGGCGCACGTAAAGCACAACTGCTAAAAATTAGAGAGCAAGCTCTGACCTTTGGCGGTGATGTCAGTGTTGATGTTTTTTCTTCATTAAACGGTCTTGGGGTTGATACGTTGCGCCAAAAACTAGACACTTGGTTTGCCCCACAATTACAGCAGCTTGAAGCTCAACAAGCAGAGAATAACCAAATCCCCGCAGCTGAATAAAGATAAGCAGCTCCTGCCATACCAATAAAAATCCCCACCATCCTGGTGGGGCAACGGGAGAGAAATAGGAGGTAATTATTATTATGCCTTTAGCATTCCTCAAACCCGTCTAAATTACAACACCCTACAGCAGATTAACTTTATTGGCTCATGTTTTTATAGCCAATAACATATTGTTATTAAATTCAGAATATTAGCGAAAAACACACAACAACAATTACTTAGTTTCTATCTAGAAAAAACAAGAAATGTGATTAATGTTTAATTACAGAAATGATATTTATATTCATTTTACAGTGATCAGTAACCGGGTGTTTAACGAAGTAACGCGAAGCGTTTGTGAGCAAAAATAACGGGGAAAATGAAAGAGAATCGAATAAAAAACGCCCCAGTCAAAAGGTGACTGGGGCGGCTGAATCAGCCTAATCCAATAACGTGAAACAAAAGGTCTGAAAGATAGAACATCTTACCTCTGTACCCTACGAAATTAAATGTACAACAATTGGTCAGAAATGAAAACCATTTTTGTAGTTTTTTTTCATTAATTTTTTGTTAAACAACATAAGCGTTTGAAATGCGTTTATTTTTTTATGTATAAAAAAAAGCCAACGTTTGTGCGCTGGCTCATAGATTCAAGCGATAAAAAGGATTTTTTAAGACTTAATGCGCCTCATCCCAGTTATTTCCATGCCCAGTTTCGGCCACTAAAGGTACCTTAAGCGTTGCCGCTGACTCCATCAATTCTTGTACTTTACTTTCAATTTCGGATAAAGCTGACTCTTCGACTTCAAATACCAGTTCATCGTGTACTTGCATTAGTAATTTCACTCGACCTTGGCCTTCTGTTTCGATCCAGTGATCCACCAATAACATGGCTTTTTTAATGATATCTGCCGCCGTGCCCTGCATCGGTGCGTTGATGGCTGCTCGCTCTGCCGCTTTACGACGCATTCCATTACGAGATTTAATTTCAGGCAGATGAAGACGACGGCCAAAGAGGGTTTCAACATACCCCTGCTCAGCGGCGGTGCGACGAGTCTCTTCCATATATTGCATCACGCCAGGATAACGCTCAAAGTACTTATCCATATAATGTTGAGCTTCAGAGCGAGGAATGCCCAGTTGTTTTGCTAATCCAAAAGCGCTCATACCATAAATGAGCCCAAAGTTGACCGCTTTAGCTCGGCGACGTTGCTCAGAACTCACTTGCTCAATACCAATACCCAGTATTTCTGCAGCGGTGGCTGCATGGATATCTTTGCCTTGTTGGAACGCCTCTAACAGAGCTTTGTCGCCCGACAGATGAGCCATAATCCGTAATTCAATTTGTGAATAGTCAACCGCCATGATTTTCCACCCCGATGGCGCAATAAAAGCCTGACGAATACGACGCCCTTCATGATTACGAATCGGAATATTCTGCAAGTTTGGATCGGTCGAAGATAAACGCCCGGTTGCCGTGACCGCTTGATGATAAGAGGTATGCACTCGCCCTGTCCGCGGGTTGATCATTTTGGGTAGTTTATCAGTATAGGTTGATTTCAGTTTCGCTAAGCCACGATATTCGAGAATCACCGCTGGTAACGGATAATCAAGCGCTAATTCTTGCAACACTTCTTCATTGGTCGAAGGCGTACCTGACGGCGTTTTTTTCACCACGGGTAATTTCATTTGTTCAAATAAAATAGTTTGCAGTTGTTTCGGAGAGCTTAAGTTAAACTCTTGCCCTGCAATGTCGTACGCTTTACGTTCTAATTCCACCAAACGTTGCGAAATTTCTTGGGATTGAATAGCGAGCAATTGGTCATCGATGAACACTCCCGTCCGTTCCATACGAGAAAGCACCGGAACCAATGGAACTTCTATCTCACGATAAACCGTGTTGAGTTTCTCATCTGCGGTTAATAACGCTTGTAAACGATGATGCAGCCGCAAAGTGACATCGGCATCTTCTGCTGCATAAGGAGAGGCTTGTTCCAATTCTATTTGGTTGAAGGTGAGTTGATTTTTACCTTTGCCTGCAACTTGCTCAAAAGAAATGCAGCTGTGCTGTAAAAAACGTAACGCTAAGCTATCCATATCATGCTTACCGCCGACGCTATTATAAACATAGGAAGCTAACATGGTGTCGTGGGCAATACCACGCATGGTGATACAATAACGCGCTAATACACTCGCATCATACTTTAAGTTTTGCCCTACTTTCGCTTGCTGTTGATCTTCCAATAGCGGTTGTAGCTGAGCCAGAACCCAATCACGATCGAGTTGTTGAGGGGCATCCAGATAATCATGCGCGACAGGCACATAAGCAGCTTCGCCCTCTGCAACCGCAAAGGATAGCCCAACTAAATTAGCCACCATGTAATCAAGACTATCGGTTTCGGTATCAAAGGCAAAAACTTCGGCCTGTTTTAGCTTTTCCATCCAACGATGAAAATGTTGCTCATCTAAAATCGTTTCATATTGGCTACGATCAATATTGATTGCGGGTGAGTTGCTGACAACGCCAGGCTGTACACCTTCTGTTAGCGGGCTTTTTCTTTCTATTGCTTCCACCACACCACTGCCGCCTTCTAACAACTCGGTTAACCAAGATTTAAAGGCAAACTTGCCATATAACTCAATTAAAGCATCACGATCAGGCGTTGCTTTTAATAGCGATTCCGGTGTGCAAGCCAGTTCAACATCACGCTTAATTGTCGCAAGCTGGTAAGAAAGCTGAGCATTATCACGATGCTCTTCCAACTTTTTCGCCATGCTTTTCGAACCACGAAAGCCTAATTCAGCAATTTTATCTAAGTTATCATATAAATCACTTAAACCGCCGATGCCTTGTAAAAGAGCCGTTGCGGTTTTTTCACCTACGCCCGGAACACCAGGAATGTTATCCACTTTATCCCCCATCAAAGCGAGATAATCGATGATCAATTCCGGCGGAATACCAAATTTATCAATCACGCCCTCACGATCCATCACAACATTGGTCATGGTGTTAATCAAGGTGACATGATCGTTCACTAATTGGGCCATGTCTTTATCACCGGTACTGATCAGTACCGGCATTCCTGCCTGTGATGCCTGATGAGCCAGCGTCCCTATCACATCATCCGCTTCCACCCCTTCAATAGAAAGCAAAGGTAAACCCATAGCCCGAATAATCTGATGCAGCGGTTCAATTTGGCAACGAAGATCATCCGGCATTGGTGGCCGATTGGCCTTATATTGATCATACATTTGATCGCGGAATGTTTTACCTTTCGCATCAAAAATAACCGCAATACGATCAGACGCAAATTGGCGCATCATGGCTCGTACCATATTTACGACCCCATAAATGGCATTGGTTGGAATTTCACCATTACTCATCGTGCCAGGATAGGCATGGAATGCACGGTATAAATAGGAAGAGCCATCAATCAAAATAAGAGGGTTATCAGGGATACGAGCCATAGTTTTGTTATCCGATCAGCAACAATAGGTGCTTAGGATGCCACGACTACCGTTAGGTTTCCATGCTAGCTCATCCAATCGGCCCAGCTTACAACAGCCTCATTCTGTCTAATGAATCACCAATCTGTGGATAAGTCTGTTCATACATTTTATCCACAATGTTAATATCAAGCAAACACCCAGAACACTTAAAACATAACAACTTGTTTTTTAAGAAATTTAAACAGGATCACTAAAAACACCAATGATCCTTTTGCGATCATGCTCTGTGGAAAAGATACTCGATATCCTTTTGCTTGGTTTAAGATCAATAGCAAAGAAAACGATATTGATCGGCTAACTTTCATTCACTTTACTAACAACGTAGTGAATAACAGGCATAAAAAAAGCGACACCCTAAGATGTCGCCTAGCAATACAAGGTGAAGTCAATTCAGTGATCAACTTTCCATAAAGCTAAATATTACACTGGAAGCAATGTGAGCAATGTCGTGCCAAAAAGAACAAAATCGCGTTTCCTCTCTACTGCTAATAGCGACTTGAAGGCCCCTTCAAGAACAGAAAGCAATCAATGAGTTGACGTTATTTATTCCCTAAGACAAGGTTAATAATAATCATTATCATTGGTGAGTCAAGTTCTAAATGATAAAAAATATCATTTAAGTTAAAAGGCCTCGATAAATTCAATCAATATCACAAATTTAATTGATAAAAGCAGCCTAATCACAAGGGAAATGAGCTGGCTAAATCGACGATATGATCGAAAAAGCGAGCACACAACTCGCCTTTAAGTCCTTCATTGTAAAATTATTTATCGCGTAAATGCTGTGCGGCTTGAGCTTGATCTTCTAATATCCACTCAGCAACTTGCTTTGCAAAGTAAGTCAAAATACCATCAGCACCAGCACGTTTGAAGCAAAGCAGTGATTCCATCACCGTTTCTCGCTCTTTTAACCAACCATTATCAATGGCGGCTTTATGCATTGCGTATTCGCCAGAAACTTGGTAAGCGAATGTTGGCACTTGCAGCTCGGTTTTTACACGCCGAACGACATCCAAGTAGGGCATTCCCGGTTTAACCATTACCATATCTGCCCCTTCACTAATGTCCATCGCCACTTCATGCAAAGCTTCGTCACTATTCGCTGGATCCATCTGGTAATTTTTCTTGTTACCAGCTTTCAAATTATTAGCCGAACCAACGGCATCACGAAATGGTCCATAATAAGAAGAAGCGTATTTCGCTGAATAGGCCATAATTTGCGTATGAATGTACCCAGCTTCTTCTAACGCCTGCCGAATTTTGCCAATCCGACCATCCATCATATCGGATGGCGCGACAACATCAGCACCCGCTTGCGCATGTGATAACGCTTGTTTGACTAACACTTCCGTCGTTTCGTCATTGAGGACATAACCTATCTCATCTATGATGCCATCTTGTCCATGAGTGGTGAAAGGATCTAATGCTACATCAGTAATCACTCCCAGTTGTGGGACATGCTCTTTCAAGACTTTCACCGCTCGCTGCACCAAGCCATCTGGATTATAAGCTTCTGCGGCGTCGAGACTTTTTGCATCCTGTGTCACCACAGGAAAAAGAGCAATGGCAGGAATACCCAATTTGGCTAAGTATTGCGCTTCTTCGAGCAGTAAATCGATGGAAAAGCGTTCAACACCAGGCATGGACTCAACTGGCTCACGACGATCTTTTCCCATAAGCACAAACATCGGATAAATCAAATCATTGACCGACAACTGATGCTCTGCCACT
Organism: Vibrio sp. V30_P3S12P165; assembly: GCF_009904905.1. Taxonomy (NCBI): domain Bacteria; kingdom Pseudomonadati; phylum Pseudomonadota; class Gammaproteobacteria; order Vibrionales; family Vibrionaceae; genus Vibrio; species Vibrio sp. V30_P3S12P165. Next base: position 77,351 of record NZ_WXWH01000006.1, read on the forward strand.
AAACGACGACTGAAATCATGTTTACGTACACGACGTAAACGACGCCCAGGAAACTGACCTTGAATAGATACTGACACTCGACTCTCCTTATTGATGGCTCACTTACCCACAAGAAACCATGATAGCGAGCATTATTGGAAATATTAACCCGATCATATCACTCTGATGATTGCGCGCTAGGATCTATCGATGAAAATACAAAAATGATCTCTTGCTTATGCTCACGTATACTATCAAGCCTGATTTAAATCTAACTCACTAAATGAAGGCTCTATGATTGATACCCATGCCCATATCTACGCCAACGAATTTGATCATGATCGAGAGTTAGTCATCCAACGCGCACTTGAACAAGGAATTGAGCAGATACTAATGCCAAATATTGATCTCGATTCAATTGCTCCGATGCTCGCGACGGAGGATGCCTACCCCACGCTATGCCGCTCAATGATGGGGTTGCATCCTTGTTATGTTAATCAAGAGGTTACACAGACCTTAGCCACAATTGAACGATGGTTAAGCCAGCGAGCGTTTATCGCGGTAGGAGAAATCGGCATCGATCTCTACTGGGATAAAACCTATCGGATCGAGCAGGAAATGGCCTTTATTACTCAATTAAACTGGGCGAAAAGTCTTAACCTTCCGGTGGTGATTCATACTCGTGATTCCATTGAAGAAACGTTAACGCTTCTTAAACAAGAACAAAACGGTCAATTGCGTGGCGTTTTTCATTGCTTTGGCGGAACGAAAGAGCAAGCACAAGCGATCAATGCGCTCGGTTTTCATCTTGGTTTAGGTGGCGTCAGTACCTTTAAAAATGGTGGCATGGATAAGGTTATCCCACACTTAGATCTCGATTATGTGATTCTAGAAACAGACTGCCCTTACCTCGCACCTGTTCCACATCGAGGAAAGCGCAACGAACCCGCTTACACCCGCTTGGTTGCCGAGCGTATTGCCGAATTACGCTCAATAGAATTATCAGAAGTAGATCGTGTGACGACAAACAACGCAAAACAACTCTTTAATTTGTAATCATACCCGTTAATTTGTAGTCATACCTGCAACGCCCACTTGGCCGGATTAAAAAACCAAACAATATCAACACGCCGATTTGTTCGCCTTTGTTATTGCGTTTCTTGCTCTTCATCTTGTCCTCGTTGACCGTAGAAGCGCGCAAAAAATAGCCCAACCTCAAATAGCAAACACATCGGAATAGCCAGCAAGGTTTGCGAAATTATATCCGGTGGCGTAAGTAACATCCCCACCACAAATGCAGCAACCACAATATACGGGCGTTTGGCGGCTAACGCTTTGGGCGTTGTCGCCCCTGTCCAGCACAAGAGAATAATCGCCACTGGCACTTCAAAAGCGATACCAAAGGCTAAAAATAAGGCGAGTACGAAATCTAAATAACTGGCAATGTCAGTGGCAAACTCAACACCACCAAGAGAAATGGCAGTAAAAAAGCCAAACACCAGCGGAAACACCACAAAATAGGCAAATGCGACGCCACAATAAAACAGCAGAGAGCTAGACATCAGTAACGGAAAAATGAGTCGTCGTTCATGTTTATATAGACCTGGTGCCACAAAAGCCCATACCTGATAAAGAATGTAAGGCACAGACAAAAACACCGCGGCAATTAATGTCAATTTAAGTGGGGTAAAAAAAGGAGATGCCACATCGGTCGCAATCATCGTTGCCCCTTCGGGTAAGCGTTCAACCAAAGGGCGAGAAACAAATTCATAGATATGATTAGAAAAATAAATTAAACCGATAAAGACTAAAATTACCGCAGCAATACTGCGTAACAATCGATCGCGCAATTCCAACAAATGGCTAATTAACGGCTGAGTCTGTTCGACGGATGACATGGAAACCTCAACAAGCGTTGAAAAAAGAGTGGTAGTTTCAGGCCACCACTCTTTTATAAATACAAATATCTGAATTAATCGGTGTGGTGTTTCGGCACTTTTTCGGCAGATTGAGCCGAACGGGGTGACGACGGCTGTGCCGGATCCCCCTCACTGGCCGATGAATCAGAACCAGCGCCAGTCTTTGCCGAGGCTCTATCCGCTGAAGCGTAAGGACGTTGCACCTCCTGTGCTGCCTGTTTTAGCTTATCCACTGATTCTTGCAATTCTGGTGATAAGTTTTTCATCCCGAGTTGCTCAGCTTTACGTAAATGTTCTTGCAACTCTTGAACTTTAAGCTCATGGGCTAGCTCATCTTTTACGCTATTGGCCATCCCCTTCGCCGCAGCAATAAATTTAGTCACACTACGAATCGCATGAGGTAAACGCTCCGGACCAAGCACCACCAGTGCCACCACCGAAATTAATATCAGTTCCCAAAAACCGATATCAAACACGATTTATGCCTGCTCTTTGTCTTTTTGAGACTCGCTTGAGTGCTCAGTTTTCTTCTGCTGTAAATTTTTTGATTCAAAATCAGCATCTTGCTCTGGCTTACTTGCTTCATCTTCAGCCATGGCTTTTTTAAAGCCCTTTACCGCACTACCAAGATCACTGCCGATGCCACGTAGTTTTTTCGTACCAAATAACAAAACGACAATCACGGCAATAATAAGAAGTTGCCAAATACTAATACCACCCATGCTTTTTACCTCGGGTTATATGTTACACAATGATTGATTATAAAAATAATCTGCTTTATCGACGGTAAGCCCGCCAACTTAACCACCAACTTATCGCTCCAACAAAAACGGTGCCTGCTGCAAGCGGTGGAGAATGGCTAAATAATAGTGCTGAGCATACGATGAAAGTTGCGCCAACACCAAATAAAAACTGCCCAGTCGACTGTTGTCGTTTCGAAGCTCGATAGCCTTGATAAAGCTCTTCGACCCGTATGTTCAAGTTTTTCCCTTGCTTTAAACTCTCATAGAGAAGCTCTGGGAGTTCTGGTAATTTTTCAGCCCATAATGGTGCTTTTTCTTTTACCGCATTGATCACCGCTTGCGGACCAACTTGCTGCATCATCCATTTTTCTAAAAACGGCTTCGCTGTTTGCCATAAATCTAATTGGGGGTAAAGCTGACGACCTAACCCTTCAACGTACAATAATGTTTTTTGTAATAAAACCAACTGGGGCTGAACTTCCATTTCGAATCGCCTTGCGGTATTAAACAGGTTGAGCAACACATGACCAAATGAAATTTCACATAAAGGTTTGGCAAAAATCGGTTCACAAACAATACGAATCGCCACTTCAAACTCATCAATGTTTGTATCGTGCGGAACCCAGCCAGAATCGACATGCAATTGAGCGACTTTACGGTAATCACGATTAAAAAAAGCTAAAAAGTTTTCCGCTAAATAACGCTTATCCTCCGCATTGAGTGTGCCAACGATACCACAGTCTAATCCAATCCATTGTGGATTTTCTGGATGCAGAGGGTTAACAAAAACATTGCCAGGATGCATATCTGCGTGGAAAAAACTGTCTCGGAAAACTTGAGTAAAGAAAACGCTAACGCCACGCTCTGCTAGCAATTTCATGTTAGTTCCGTTGGCGTGTAATGTTTCTAAATCTGAAACTTGAATGCCATATATTCGCTCAGAAACCATCACCGTTTGATTACTAAAATCGGTAATCACTTCAGGAACATAGAGTTCTTCACTCTGCTCAAAATTACGCCTTAACTGGATAGCATTTGCCGCTTCACGACGAAGGTCTAATTCATCGAGCAAGGTTTTCTCATATTCACGCACCACTTCCACAGGCTTTAAACGACGAGATTCTTCTGTCGCTTTGGCGATGATCCGAGCCAAGCGGTACATGAGTTTGATATCTGCATTAATCACAGGGCGAATGTCAGGACGAATCACCTTCAATACAATGTCCCGCCCATTCGACTTCAGTTTTGCCGTATGTACTTGCGCTATCGAAGCTGAGGCCAAGGGTTGAATATCAAAATCATCAAACCAAGTTTCAAGTGGCCCACCCAGTGCCTGTTCCATCTGCTGTTTGGCTAACTTACCATCAAACGGAGCAACTTTATCTTGCAGTAATGCCAATTGATCCGCGATATGGGGAGGAAAGAGATCGCGACGCGTCGACATCATCTGACCAAATTTTATCCACACCGGCCCAAGCTCTTGTAGCGCAAGGCGCAACCGTTCGCCAAGCGGTTTATCACTATGTTGGTTGCGGATCCAAAAAAGAGATTGACGAGCTAAAATAGGGGCTTTGGTTAACCGATGTTCAGGTAGTAGTTCATCTAAACCATATTCGAGCTGTACTTTAATGATGCGATATAAACGTTTTAGTTCTGCAAGAGTCATACTTTTTCCAGTAACTGATTCAGTTTTACTTCCACTCGCGCAGCTTGACTTTTGACGTCATCAACTTGATCACAAAAATAAGCGACTTCTAGCGGCGGAGGAGCAAGACGCCACTCTTCGGTTAACACTTGAGCCCAACGATGTTGTTGCTTATCGAGACAGTTCTTCGCTAATCGAGCCATATTTTTAGCCCCTTGCACAACTGTGTGTGCAACGACATCCCCCGTCATCCGCGACAACCACTCTTCTAAATCCGGCTGACTCTGTTCAATCAATTGAGCAAACTTTTGCGCGAGTTGCATATCGCCTTGTAAAATTAAACGATCTTGTTTAATTAGCTGGGTTATGTTGGCTTGCTCACGTAATTCAGGTAACACGGAAATTTGTACGGATAAAAAACAATCGGCTTGGCCTTCATACTGCGCTAACACATCGATTTGTTGGCTAAAAATAAAAGTAAAGGTCTGATTCAGCTCTTTGATATGCACCTGAATGACCTTACCTTTTAAACGAGCCAATCGACGCGCTGAATCGGGAGTATCCTGAATAAAGGTATTAAGCGCTGTTTCCATGACCGCAGTAATCAGTGGCTGAATCGGCATAAGTGCCCCTTAAAATTTATAACCACGATGAAGAGCAACAATTCCACCAGTTAAATTATAGTAACTGGTTTGTTCAAATCCTGCCTCTTCCATCATCCCTTTTAGCGTTTCTTGATCTGGATGCATACGAATGGATTCTGCTAAATAGCGGTAGCTATCGGCATCATTGGCAATTAATCGCCCCATTTTAGGTAAAATGTGGAAAGAATAGGCATCATAAATTTTAGATAGTGGATCTAAAACTGGTTTGGAAAATTCCAAGACTAACAGACGGCCTCCTGGCTTTAAAACCCGAAACATAGACCGTAAGGCTTTATCTTTATCTGTGACATTGCGCAGGCAGAAACTGATCGTAATACAGTCAAAATAGTGATCAGGAAAAGGCAGTTCTTCTGCATTGGCTTGTACATAATGAACATTGCCAATCACGCCTCGATCGCGCAGCTTATCGCGTCCAACATTGAGCATGGAATTATTGATATCCGCTAAGATAACATGCCCTTTATCACCAACTATTCGGGAAAATTTAGCGGTGAGATCGCCGGTACCACCACCTAAATCAAGAATACGTTGCCCCGGACGAGCCCCAGCACAATCAATGGTGAATCGCTTCCATAGTCGATGAATCCCCCCCGACATTAAATCGTTCATCATGTCGTATTTCGCAGCCACTGAATGAAAAACCTGAGCCACTTTGGTGACTTTTTCATCCTTAGCAACGGTCGTAAACCCAAAATGGGTGGTTTCTTGATCTTCTATTACAAGGTTTGCTTGCGCACTGATATCCGTCATTCTCTTTCCTCTTAGGCAGCTATACACCAAAAACTGCAACTGCTGGCGCTTAGTTTACTTTATCTTCAACGGGATGTCTTTCTACTAAAGGGGCAAATTCTGTCTCCTGCTCAAGCTGTGACTTTTCTATCCATTCACTGGCGATTGAACGTTTGACTTCAACACCTAACTGCTTAAAGCTTTCAGCCTGACGGATCGCATTACCTCGACCTGTGGCTAATTTATTCATTGCTGATTGATAGTTTTGGTTCGCACGATCCAATGCTCCGCCTAGCCCTTGCATATCTTCAACAAATAAACGTAGTTTGTCGTATAACTTGCTCGCTCGTTCAGCAATCACTTGGGCATTTTGGTTTTGCCTTTCATTACGCCATAGATTATCAATGGTACGTAATGCAACCAATAAAGTAGTTGGGCTGACTAGAATAATATTTTGTTCCATCGCCTCTTTAACTAAACTGGGATCCGCTTGAATCGCGACCTGAAAAGCAGGTTCAACGGGGATAAACATTAAGACATAGTCTAAACTTTGTAACCCTTTAAGCTGGTGGTAATCTTTTTGACCTAACCCTTTAATATGATTTCTTAAAGCCAGTAAATGATCCCGTAAAGCTGCGTCTCGCTCTTGATCTGTTTCTGCATGAAAATAACGCTCATAAGCGACCAAGGCCATTTTTGAGTCAATCACTACCTGTTTGTCATGAGGTAAGTGAACAATCACATCGGGCTGATACCGTTTACCCGCTTCATTTTGTAAGCTAACTTGAGTTTGATATTCGTGCCCTTCACGTAACCCAGATTCAGCCAATACTCGCGCAAGCACGACTTCTCCCCAGTTCCCTTGCTGCTTATTATCCCCTTTCAGCGCTTGAGTTAAGTTCAGCGCCTCTTTGGCCATCTGTTCATTTAAGCGCTGCAAATTACGTAATTCATGAACTAAGGTATGACGCTCTTTGGCTTCCTGATTAAAACTATCATTAACCTGTTTTTTAAAGCCTTCCAACTGCTGTTTAAGTGGCGAAAGCAAACCTTCTAAACTCTGTTTGTTTTGCACATCCACTTTGGCAGTTTTATGCTCAAACACTTGATTTGCAAGCTGCTCAAACTGCTGCTTTAATCGCTCTTCTGCCCGTTCTAATAACTGTAATTTATCTTGACTGGCCGCCAGCTGTTGCTCATGTCTTGCCTGCTGCTCATGCAGTTGCACTTCAAGTTGCGTTTTCAAATCACGCATCTGGTTGAGTTGCTCAGCATACTGCTGACGCTCTTGCTTAATGGCTTCGAAATAGCGCAACTTTTCCATCACCGCCATCACTTTGCCATGCGCTTGTTTTAATTCGAATTCGGCTTTATCTCGTTGTTGGTCTAGCTCATCCAGCTCTTGTTGGGCTTGCTGCAATGAGTGTTGTAATTGTGCGGTTTGTTGGGCATGCCAATGCGTTTCACTGGTTAATTGCTGCTGGAGTAATTCAACCTGTAGCCGCATTTTTTGCTTCATCCAGCCCGCTATCGTGACACCAGAAACTCCAGCAGCGGCTAACATGCCCATAAGAAGGGAGGAGTGTTCAATCATCCATTGCATAGTCAAAGATTCGTTGCTAATAATCATAACTAAAAAGAGTATGTTTATACTGGATAAATGTCCAGTTATTGAAAGCAATGACTCACATTATCATCGGCTGTTTTCGAGAAGGTCTCGGCGCTAGCAATATATCGAAACCACTGATAAGCACACTCACGCCCACTGCCCTGCCACAAAACCACTCGACCAGGCCCATTGGAAATTATAGCCACCGAGCCAACCTGTCACATCCATCACTTCACCGACAAAAAATAAACCCGGGACAGTTTTGCATTCCATGGTTTTCGATGACAGAACCTCAGTATCAACGCCACCACGTGTCACTTCAGCAGTACGATAACCTTCTGTACCATTGGGTATAAGAGTCCATTGCTCAAGCGCTTCTCCCACGCTCAACAGCGCTTTAGTGGAAAACTGTTTCAGCGGTTTATCGACAAAGAGCTGGCGCTCTAGCAACACCTCCACTAACCGTTTTGGTAATACCCGAGCTAAAGTGGTTTTCAGGGTTTGATTGGGGTGATGCTCGCGCGCACTCATCAGCCATGCTTCGAGGTCTGTATCAGGTAACAAATTAATCGTAATCGCTTGACCCGGTTGCCAATAAGACGAAATTTGCAACACCGCAGGCCCAGATAAACCACGATGCGTAAATAACAGTGCTTCTTTAAAACTTTTGCCACATTGAGCTTGAATCTCAACCGGTACCGCTATACCGGAAAGTTCCGCTAAGGCTTCTTTATCTGCGACATGCAAAGTAAAAGGCACCAATCCCGCACAGGTCGGTAACACCGGTAATGAAAATTGCTCTGCAATTTTATAGCCAAAGGGGGTCGCCCCAAGTTTGGGCATTGAAAGCCCCCCCGTTGCGACAACCAGCGATTGACACGCCACTTCGCCTTGAGAAGTCTTAAGAAAAAAGCCCGATTCAGTTTTAGTGATCTGTTGAATATCAACTTGATAACGCTGATGGAGGTTGGGTTGGGAGCATTCTGCCAATAACAGGTTAACAATCTCTTTAGCTGAACCCAGACAAAACAATTGGCCATGTTCACGCTCTTCGAAGGCAATGCCATATTGATTGACCAGAGCGATAAAGTCCCAGTTGGTGTATTGCGATAAGGCAGACTTAACAAAATGGGGATTTCGACATAGATAATTGGCCGCAGAGATATTGTAATTGGTGAAATTACAGCGCCCTCCACCTGAGATCAAAATTTTCCGGCCCGGTTTTTTCGCGTGATCAACGAGTAAAACTCGACGCCCACGCTTAGCCGCTTGTGCTGCGCACATTAAACCTGCAGCACCGGCTCCAATTATCACAACGTCTACATTTTCATTCATGACCGATACTCACTGCAATAAAAAAGGATGTGCAACCAGCACATCCTTACTCACTAGGCTCAATATTCTAACGATAAATGCTTATATTGCCAATCGACCTTTCAAAGCAAAAAGGCCACGAGAGAGGTCAATACAAGCAAAGCACAGCAAAGGACAAACAGCTCTCTTACGCGAGAGCACTTACCAGTAAAGATAGGATCATGGTGATGATGATATTCTTTACTCTTCAAATAATGATAAAGGCGAACTTGTTTGGTGACATTAGCATGGGTAGTAAAAAATCCCCCTCCATCCACTTGCTGGTAAAGCAATGGATGAGCTTCGCGCATGATATAGATAAGCGAACGAAGTGCGGTTAGATACCGAACAATATTAATGCCCGTCACCACCATAAGTGCTAAAAGAATCGTATCTCCACTGATCATCTTTTCCTCCCTACATCCTTGGTAAGTCTGCCCAGAGAAAAAGACACAGCTATTCATTTGTCTTTTTGCTGAGGTTACTCAGCGGGGGCATCCATTACTGAAGATGAGCCTGCTTTTGCCAATGCCGCTAGATCTTTATCAATGAAGAACAACGCTTTTCCATCTTCACCGACCAGTTCTAGCTTGTCTAAAATCCCTTTAAACAACTTCTCTTCTTCATGCTGCTCAGCAACATACCATTGAAGGAAGTTAAAGGTTGAGTAATCTTGTGATGTAAAAGCCACATGAGCGAGTTTATTAATTTGTTGAGTAATCATCTGCTCATGCTCATACGTTTCACGAAATACTTCACCTAAGCTTGCAAAATCGTGCTTTGGTGCAGCGATAGAACCAATAAGAGGTAAGGCACCGGTTTCGCTCACATAGGTAAATAAACGCTGCATATGCTGCATTTCTTCTACGGCATGAGCACGTAGAAACTCGGCCGCACCTTCAAATCCTTTATCTTCACACCAAGCACTCATTTGTAAGTATAGATTGGATGAAAAAAATTCAAGATTAATTTGATCATTCAATTGATCAATCATTGCAGGTGATAACATTTGTGACTCCAGTGATTAAGACAGCTTATGATAACTATATCATGCTATTTCGTTATTGTTATCCCCAAACAATGATTGTTATCCCCAAGCCACGGATAGCTCTCACCATCCCATGAGCATAGACAGGCGATATGATTGGGGTGAACGAACCTAGCCCCCCTGCGGCTTCAAGTTGGAAGGGTATAGATGCGAAGTAAGACATGCTCTTCACCTTCGATATGAGATCATGCTGGCAAAAAAACGGAGCTTGACATGTTAATCTGTCGTCAGTCATCGATAAGGAGATAGTATGATGAGTTATCAACATATTTTAGTTGCAGTCGACCTCTCTGAAGAGAGCAAGATTTTAATCGATAGAGCAGTAGCGCTCGCCAAACCACTCAATGCAGAACTCTCTTTTATTCATATTGATGTGAATTATGCAGAATTGTACACCGGTCTTATTGATATCAATTTGGCTGAAACCCAGCACCATTCTATGGAAAATTCACAAAAACAATTACAAGAGCTAGCAGATTACGCTAACTACCCGATTCACCACACACTGGTCGGTAGCGGTGACCTAAGTAACGAGCTGTGCGAAACCATTAATGAGTTTAATATTGATCTTGTTGTCTGTGGGCATCATCAAGATTTTTGGAGTAAGATTCTCTCCTCCACGCGTCAATTGATTAATTGCTCACCCGTCGATATGTTGGTTGTACCACTCAACGACTGACGATAGGCAAAAAGTCAGCTAGACTGCTGAAAGTTCTCATTCATGTACCAGTATTATGATTTACTTATCTGCAGTTACTCTACTATGGGCTTTTTCCTTCAGCCTGATCGGCGTTTATCTCGCAGGTCAGGTTGATGCTTGGTTTGCGGTTTGGATGCGAGTCGCTCTTGCTTGCGTGGTCTTTTTGCCTTTTCTACAGGTTAAGCAAGTTCCTAAGGCGTTAATGGCCAAACTCATGGCCATTGGCGGTATTCAATTAGGGTTGATGTATTGCTTCTACTACCAATCTTTTTTACTGTTATCGGTTCCTGAAGTTTTACTGTTTACCGTACTCACTCCTATTTATGTCACCTTATTGTACGATCTCCTGAGAGGGCATTTCTCACCCTGGTACTTAGTGACGGCCAGCATTGCTGTGATCGGTGCAATATGGATCAAGTTTGCTGGGATTAACGAGCATTTTTTTCTTGGCTTTATGGTTGTTCAAGGAGCAAACCTTTGCTTTGCTATCGGTCAAGTCGGCTATAAATACGTGATGGAAAAAGAACCTATCGAACTTCCTCAACATGCATTATTTGGTTATTTTTATCTTGGTGCTTTTTTGGTTGCCAGCATCGCATTCCTGTTGTTAGGCAATCCCCAGCAGTTACCAAACAACTCATTACAATGGGGGATATTAATCTATCTCGGGCTAATTGCTTCAGGATTGGGTTATTTTGCTTGGAATAAAGGCGCTTGCCAAGTTAATGCAGGGGCGTTAGCCATTATGAACAATGCGCTGGTTCCCGCAGGGTTAGTGATCAATATCGTCATCTGGAATCGAGATGTGGATTTGCTGCGGTTATCTGTGGGAGGAGGGATTATCTTACTTTCACTCTGGCTCAATGAAACATGGGTTAAACGACAGGTTGCACGAAGCTATCGACATAAAACACATCGTCAACCCTAAACGGTAAAATATTAGTGGAACTGAGTGAGAGAGATCTCGTCGTTAAGCGGCAGTAACTTGAGTTCGGTAAACTTACCTTGTAATGCTTGCTGCTTTTTCATTAACTTATGCTGTTTTTTAAGCACTTTTGCCAGTTTTTTCTGGTATTTTTTCTGCTTCTTTAGCGTTTTTTTAGTTAAAACCGATACCGATGTTTGCGAACCTAACGTGGTCGAAAGTAGTGGTTGAGTGAGTCGATCATTTTTTGCTATCTGCAATGACTGAGGTTTACATAAAAGGCTCTTATCGACAGCACTGCGCGCACATGCGCCGCAAATATAGCTTGGCTGCATCACTAATTGCTGTATCTCGCCCATTGATGTACGAATATCGTGACGATTAAGCTTGCATAAACGTTTAACCATAATAAACACAACCAAAAATAACAATAAGAATGATTCTTAGTTAGATATATATCAAGCGGTGTAGAATAGCAAGCAAGATTTCAGTCACTCATTCGATGTCTCGTGTATTGATATCCGTCATTGCGGCTATCACGTAGACATCAAAACGATTCTTTTTCGTCTCAATAACCATGCTGGGCTTTTGTTCTGCCAGCCACGGAGCATAATCAGGCCTTTTTACCACCACCCGCTTACTAGCAAGCTGTAAAGCGGGAGTAAGTAGCGCATCAGCGTCACTATCCGCTCCAACTAATGATTGAAATACCCGCATCTCTTTTTTCACTAACGCGCTTTTCTTCTTGTTCTCTGGGTGCGGATACATGGGATCGAGATAGACAACATCTGGCTGACAGAAACTCACATCATCGGCTAGCTTTTGTAGCGCATCATGGCTCGATGCGTGTAATAAATTCACCCGTTCACTGACCCATGGGCCAATGTCTCTATCTTGTTTGGCTCGTTGCAAACCATCCTCCAACAGCGCCGCGACCACAGGATGACGCTCAACCATTTGCACTCGACATCCTAAGGACGCCAACACAAACGCATCACGCCCTAGACCAGCCGTTGCGTCTAATACCGTCGGTAACCTTCCTTTATTAAGCCCTGCCGCCTTCGCTATCGCCTGCCCTTTACCGCCACCAAATTTGCGCCGATGAGCGACTGCACCACTCACCCAGTCGACATAGATGGCACCTAATTTGGGCTCATCCACTTTACGTAGCTCTAGCCGCTCAGCGGTCAATACCAAAGCAAACTGGCTGTTTTGGCAATGCGTTAATCGCCAATGCTGGGCAATAAGTGTCAGTTGTTCAGCTCGTTCAGGAGCTTCACATAGTAACTGTAACTGCAAAGGAGGCACTCCAAAGAGAGAAAAAATCAGCCCTAGTGTAGCGAATTTTCCTGATCACAGCGATATTTTCACGCTGTTGATAACGCGTATCCTTAATTCAAACGGATGTTAATTCTACCTAAACGATGGCTTGGCAGGCTGGGGAAATCATGTTATCTAATGATCATTACACTTAGTTTCGCGCTTTAATCGCGTATTGCTCAGGATCAACCATGCAAGCAGCCCCAACCAAATTAGACAATCTGGATCGCGCCATTTTAAAAATATTAATGGATGATGCCCGAACCCCTTATGCTGAAATGGCCAAACAATTTAATGTCAGCCCTGCGACGATCCATGTTCGAATTGAGAAAATGAAAGCGGCCGACATTATCCAGCGTACCGAAGTTGTAGTAAATACAAAAAAGCTAGGCTATGACGTCTGCTGTTTTATTGGGATCAATCTCAATGCCGCGCGAGACTATCATTCGGCACTGGCGAAACTTAACGCACTGGAAGAAGTGGTTGAGGCTTATTACACCACCGGTGCATACAATATTTTTGTTAAGTTGATGTGTAAATCAATTGAAGAATTACAGCACGTATTAATTGATAAATTGCAAGCAATCGACGAAGTACAATCCACTGAAACCCTGATTTCTCTACAAAACCCCATCAATCGCAACGTAAACCCATAACACAGCAAACCGCAAATAAATGGTGATAGCACTATCTAGCTAGATTAGCGGCCTAATTACTTATTGAGGAATTTTAGTAGGTCTTCAGCGGAAATACCTTGCGCGACAAGTTCTTGAGCCATTTGTTCAACCTGTTCATGTTTACGAGACTCAATCACTTGTTGAAATTGATAAACGAGATCACGCAAAACTGGGACAGGAACTTGTTTGGCGGCGCTACGAATACGTTCACTACTTTGGTTGCCCAGTTCATTAAGTAACTTGCCAAACATCACCTTCTCTGGAGACTCATCAAGCTGTTCCCAAATGCGAGCCATTTCATAAGTGGTCATAGACATCGTATCGTAATTCCAAAATATCATGCAAAAATATAAGAGTGGACAATATACACGCCTTAAAACGATTAGAAAATAGCTAACAGAGCCTATTTTATGAGGAATGTAACGCCCATTGATGCCAGCGACGACCGGCTTTAGAAAAGAGAATAATCAATCCGGGGGCCAATAGCCACATATGTAAAGCGATCAGCATTTGTGGCTCAAGATTAAATCGTTGCAGTGAACCGACTAATAAGCCGGATCCACTCATTTGGAACAGACCTAGCAATGCTGCAGCGGTTCCTGCTTTATCACCAAATGGAGCCAGTGCTTTCCCCGCCGCCGCACCCAATATCCAAGCAAAGCCAACAGAGGATAAAAAAATCGGTACCATAAAAGCGAATGCTGTTTGTATGTGAGCAAGCACTATCATTAAAGTACCAGATATAATTAAAGTTATAATACCCAGAACTAATATTCGGTGAGTTCCCACCTTTTCCATAACACGAGGGGCAGAGAGACAAGCCACTATATTAACCAACGCATTCAATCCGAACCAAAATGTAAATTGATTCATGGTGAGCCCTAACCGCTCCATTAATACCAAAGGTGCTGAGGTTACATAAGCCAAAATAACAGCCATTGCGAACAAACATAATGACGCATGAAATAAAAAGGAAGGCGTTTTCAGCACTGCCCAATAACGAGACAATTTAAATACCGCTTGCTTTTCTGTACTTGGATTGGTTTCTTGCATGCATAGCAACATCAGCAATCCCACTGTGACGGCAAAACCTGCCATAAAGCTAAAATTTGCTCGCCAGCCAAACTGTTGTGTTAGCCAACTACCAAGAATAGGTGCTAAAGCGGGGATAAAGCAGATGGCTCCATTTAAGTAACTGATCATTTTACCACTGCGTTCTGGGCCAAAAAGATCGCGAACTGTTGCAAAGGCTGCTACCGATGTTGCACATGCACCTAAGCCTTGTAGCAGACGAGCCATCAGCATCCATTCAATATTTTGTGCGCTCCACGCCAATAAAGCGCTCAATGCATAGATGCCTATCCCTCCTAATGCAACAGTTCGACGTCCAAGTTTGTCAGCTAATGGGCCAGAGAACAGTTGTCCAACCCCCATAGCAAACAAAAACCAAGTAATCGTATCTTGTGCTAACGCATGTTCCACGTGAAACGATTGAGCAATCATCGGAAGTGCAGGGAGATAAATATCAATCGCTAATGGACTAAATAAAACCAACAAAATCAGCAAGCCCATTTGCTGTTGACGACTAACCTGCTTATTCACTTTCACTCATTTGACCCATTTTTATTTCTACGTTATATCGACGAAAGTGATCATAGCGCTATCTTGATATGAGTAAAAATGGCATATAATCATGGCTATTATTCCTAATAGGAAAAACAGCATGAATAATATAGAGAAGCTCGCACGCATTGATCTCAATCTATTGGTGTGCCTAAAAGTTCTTAGTGAAGAACTCAGTGTCACCCGAACGGCTCAGCGACTCTGTTTAAGTCAATCTGCAGTAAGTAAATCACTCGCGAAGCTGCGCGAACAATTTTCTGACCCTTTATTCATCCGTAGTTCTCATGGATTAAGAGCCACCCCAAAACTGTTATTTCTCAAACCTAAACTCGATATCTTGGTTAATCAGTTAGCGCTTATTATTCAGCCTGAACAGTTTTCTCCTCAATCAAGCGAATACCGCTTTCATATCGCTGCCGTAGAAAGTGTCTATCCATTAATTTTACCGCATTTTTTACCCGCAATTTTTAGCCAAGGCCCCAATCTTAGTATCAGTACCCACGCTTGGAATGAACACACCTTCAAAAAAATACAGTTGGGCGAAATCGACTTAGGGATCACCGGAAAAGATATTGATATCCATGATGCCAAACTGACCATGCAGCCGCCAAGCGATATTTGTGATCAAGAGGTTTATCGTGACACACAAATGTGTGTGGTACGGAAAAATCATCCGGTACTTTGCCACGAATGGAACTTAGAGAACTACCTCGCATTACGCCATGTTCAAGTTCGATGTGATGGTAACGATCGCTGGTTATTAGATTATCGGTTAGCCGATTTAGGTCATGAACGCGATATCGCCATTACAGTACCAGATTTTAATAGTGCAGCCAGCCTTTGTACTTACACTGATTTTGTCTTTACTGCGCCAAGCCACTTTACTCATTTAGTCGCTCACCAAATGGAATTAGTGGTGTTGCCACTACCACTGCAATTTCCACCAATGGCCTACACACTCTTTTGGCATCGAGACCGAGAAAATGATCCCGCCTTGACTTGGCTACGGCAGATCATTCAGCGTAAAACACTGCATTTACGTTGATTTAAACACCGATCCTAATCTAATAAGGAAAACAGCCATTATCTATTATTGCGCAGAAAGTTAACAGCCAGCAGCACCTATCCCCAAACAACTTAGCGTTGCAGGTAAGCGGCAAGTGAGTGACAAATTTATCTAGAACAAATTTAAACAGCCGTAGACTAGTCTTTTATGAGGGCCACCGATGCCTCTCATAATCCCCATGAGCATCGACAGGCTATGTGATTGTGATTGGGGTGAACGAACGTTGGTCACCCCCTGCAGCTTGAAGTAGAAAGGATATAAAAAGGCGGATATTTGCACGCCTCAAGGAAAAGGAGTAGCTTATAAAACCGCAACAAAGGACCGTTTACAAGGAAACCTCCATGTCACACCCCTATACACAACGCATGGCCAAGCTTCGTGATTGGTTAACTCAACACCATTTAGATGCCCTTATCGTCCCCCATGAGGATGAATACTTAGGTGAATATATTCCAGCGCATAATGAACGATTACAATGGCTAACTGGTTTTACAGGCTCTGCCGGTGCCGCTGTCGTGACAGCCGAACAAGCCGCTGTCTTTGTTGATGGACGCTATACCGTTCAAGTCACTAAACAAGTATCCAGTGAGTTATTTAGTTATCAACACCTCATTGAAGATCCTTATTTACACTGGTTACTCAATCACCTTCCTGCTGGTAGTAAAGTTGGCTATGACCCACGTATGCACCGAGCAAGTTGGCTGCAAGCTGCACAGCGAACCTTAGCCGGTCAATTACAACTGGTGGCACTGAGCGACAATCCAATAGACCAATTATGGCAAGATCGTCCAACTCCGGTTGTTTCCGAGATGCGTCTGATGAGTGACGACTATGTTGGCGTCAACAGCCAAACCAAACGGCAAGTCATTAGTAGTTTTTTGCGCGATAAAAAGGCCAACTGTGCCATCCTCACTGAACTTGATTCCATCTGCTGGTTACTCAATATCCGTGGGCTCGATGTCGCACGCCTGCCCGTGCTGCTTTCACATGCCATCATTTATGATGATGCTCGTGTCGATTTCTTCTTAGAGAGCGATCGAATTGTCGATGGGTTTGCTGAGCACGTTGGCCGCGGTGTCCACGTTTATCCGCCCGATCAACTTCAAGCTAAATTAGAAGCATTGGCAGGACAGCGAGTGATGATCGATCCTAGCACCAGTAATGCTTGGTTTACGCTTGTGCTGCAAAATATCGGCGCGGAATTGATTAACGAAGCGGATCCGTGCTTATTAAGTAAAGCAGCCAAAAACGCTACAGAAATAGCTGGCATGAAAGCATGTCATATTCGAGATGGTGTGGCGATGGCGAAATTTCTTTGTTGGTTAGACAACCAAGTCTCGGCCAAAAAATTTCATAACGAAGCACAGCTAGCAGAGAAATTACATGCGTTTCGAGCAGAAGACCCCACTCTAGTGGATCTCAGTTTTGACACTATCTCAGCGGCGGGTAGTAACGCTGCTATGTGCCACTACAACCATCAAAATCAACCCAAGCCCGGGCCGCTCAATGATAATAGCTTATACCTGGTTGATTCTGGCGGTCAGTATTTAGATGGCACCACGGATATCACTCGCACGATCGCCATCGGTGAACCGAGCGAAGAGATGAAGCGCCAATTTACTTTAGTCCTTAAAGGACACATCGCTTTAGCTCGTGCTCGTTTTCCGAAAGGCACTTGTGGTCACCAACTGGATGCGCTGGCTCGTCAATATTTATGGTCTGAAGGATACGATTACGATCATGGTACTGGGCACGGTGTCGGTCATTTTCTCAGTGTTCATGAAGGCCCGCAGCGGATCAGTAAAGTGTATAACCCTATTGCCCTGCGTCCTGGTATGGTGCTCTCCAATGAGCCGGGATATTATCGCGCAGAACAATTTGGCATTCGGATTGAAAACCTTGAATTGGTGGTGGAAGTAACAACGCAAGGTGATCAACCTATGCTTGGGTTTGAATCTCTCACTCGCTGCCCAATTGATACCCGAGCGATTGATATCAATCGCTTAACTAAACCTGAACTTGCTTGGTTAAATCAGTATCACCAACAAGTTTGGCAAGAGGTTGGTCCGCTAGTTACCGGAGAAGTGAAAGCATGGTTGGAAAAAGCGACACAACCCATTTCACATCACTAGTTTCAAAATCAGCCAACGAGTCACCGAGCGATAATCTGCAATGGAATGACTCGAAGTGAAACCGATATAAATAAAAACCGATATAAATAAAAATAGAGGTCGACGCCATTGCCTGTCGTCCCCTCTATTTTTTTCTCACATTTATCTATTATCTACTATCTACCGTATCTCTCGTCGATAACGTTTTACTCTCTGTGACGGAATGACTCTACGACGATGAAGATGAAATAGGCGATGAAGAAATAGATGATGCAGAGCCGTTTGTTTCACGTGAAACACCGGAATAGACCTCATGCCAATCATGCCACACCGCGGCTAATCCATTCGCTTTAATTGCTGATTCAACCTCGATAGCACTACGTTCATCACTGATCGCAAATTGTTCTAACTCAACCTTAGGGTCAGCATACCCTCCGGGCTGAGTTTTTGATGCCGCCGACATACTGGTAATACCCAATAATGCCGCATGATCACGAAACTTAGCCGATTCACGAGTGGAAAGAGAGAGTTCCACTTGCGGACTGAATAAGCGGAAAGCACAAATTAATTGGATTAACTGCTTATCGGACATAATCGATTTAGGCTGCAAACCTCCCGTACAGGGGCGTAAGCGAGGGAATGAAATCGAATAACGACTTTTCCAGTAAGTTTTCTCCAAGTAGTCGAGATGGGCCGCGACATAAAACGCATCGGTTCGCCAATCTTCTAACCCGATCAAGGCCCCTAAGCCAATTTTATCCATCCCCGCCTTGGCCAGTCGATCTGGCGTGGTTAAGCGAAACTCAAAGTCCATCTTCTTGCCACGCAAATGGTGCTCAGCGTAAGTCGAAGGATGATAGGTTTCTTGATACACCATGACCGCATCTAAACCGAGTGTTTTAAGTTCAGCATAGTCTTGCTGCTCTAACGGCTGCACTTCCATGGCCAAATAATGAAAATGAGGCTTGATGATCGGAAGCATTTGCCGGAAATAGTGCATGCCAACTTTGGTTTCATGCTCCCCCGTGACCAATAAAACACTATCAAACCGCATCGCCTTAATCGCTGCTATCTCTTGTGTTACTTCTTGTTTGTTTAACGTTTTACGTTTAATGCGATTTTCCATTGAAAATCCACAATAGGTACACGCGTTAGAACACAAATTCGAGAGATAAAGCGGCACATACAACGACATGGTATGACCAAAACGCTGACGTGTAGCCGCGTAAGAAAGTTGCGCCATCAGCTCTAGATAAGGCTCTGCCGCAGGAGAAATTAATGCCTGAAAATCGGCTAAGTTTCTGACCGATTTTGACAGTGCACGTTCAACATCTACACGGGTTTTACTCTGCACAGAGAGCTTGATGTCATCCCAATCCAGTTGGTTAAATCGTTCAATAAAGCTCATCATTCTTCATCCAAAAAAGCGGTGAATGGACTGGAAGCCACAGCCTGTAACTTTTGCCCAGCTACCCCAGCTTGATAGGCTAACCGCCCAGTCTCAACCGCTTGCTTAAACGCTTTTGCCATCAAGACGGGATTTGCCGCAGTAGCAATGGCCGTATTGACCAACACCGCATCTGCGCCCATTTCCATCGCTAATAGCGCATCCGAAGGCGCACCAATACCGGCATCAATAATGACCGGCACTTGCGCCTGCTCGATAATGATTTCCAAAAAGCGTTTGCTGATTAACCCTTGGTTACTGCCAATGGGAGCAGCAAGCGGCATTACCGCAGCGCACCCCACGTCTTCTAACCGTTTACAGAGCACGGGGTCAGCATGACAATACGGCAGCACAGTAAACCCCTGCTTAACCAGTTGCTCTGCTGCTTGCAGTGTTTCGATAGGATCGGGCATCAGATATTTAGCATCGGGATGAATTTCTAATTTCACCCAGTTGGTTTCCAAAGCTTCACGAGCCAGTTGCGCAGCATAAACCGCCTCGCGTGCAGTTTTTGCTCCTGAAGTATTGGGCAATAAATTGACCCCCGCCTGAATCAGCGGTGCAAGAATGTCATCTTCACGGCTTTTTAAATCAACCCTTTTTAATGCCATCGTCACCAGTTGTGATCCACTCGCTTGGATCGCTTGAGCCATAACATGGCTATTTGCAAACTTACCCGTACCAGTAAGTAAGCGAGATTGAAAGGTTTTTCCTGCGATGCTCAACATATTTAGCCTCCTGCGATGGCTTGAAAAAGAGAGATTTGGTCGCCGTCATTCAAATAGGTTTTTGCCCACAACCCTTTAGAAATAATGTTGTCATTAATGGCAAAAACACAGCCTAAGGTGGGAAGTTGCAACTCCTGTTGTATTTGCTGCAACGTTCGCCCTTGAGCTACCTGCTGTGGCTGCTGGTTAATGGTAATCACCATTGTCATAATTCCTCCTTCGGCTGAACATGAGCGGATACTCGATGATTTAGGGGTGTTGAACAAATGGAACAATCGGGGTCAGGCGTGAGCTGCCACTGCTGCCAACTCAAATACCGGCCATCAAACTGGTGGAACCGAGAAAAAGGGACGTTATCCATCTTCATTAACGTCTGTAATGCCAATAACGCTTGTAAGCTACCTATGGTTCCCACCACAGGCCCCATCACTCCGCTATCAGAACAGCGCTGACTCTTTTGCTGCTTTTGTGGAGCAAAACAGGCATAACAGCCTGAATTTGGCTGAGTAAAATCAAAGCCAATGAGCTGCCCTTGCCAACCAATGGCTGAGCCTGAAATCAGTGGGACACCTTGCTCATAGCACACCTGGTTGATACTATGACGAGTCAAAAAATTATCACTGCAATCCAACACCACATCGGCCAATGCCACCTCTAAGGTTAATAATGATCGATCCATCCGCCGATTCACTGGGCGAATTTTGCATTCAGGATTTAATTGTGCCAAAGACTCTGCCAATGCTAAGACTTTCGCCATTCCAATCTGCGGCGTTCTAAAACCGATTTGCCGAGCCAGATTTGACACTTCAACAAGATCATCATCCGCCAAGATTAACCTCCCCACACCCGCGGCAGCCAAATACAGTGCCGCGGCATTTCCTAATCCACCACACCCAATCAGTAATACGCTGCGGTTAAACAGATATGCTTGTCCTTGCTCACCCACTTCGTTTAAGCAAATTTGTCGCTGGTAACGTAAAAATTGTTTATCCGATAACATCAGTGACCTCCGATGGATGACTCACTGATCCAAGCGTCAAATTTAAGTTTTGAGAGAAACTCGCTTGTAACTGTTGAACCGCTAACTGGGGATCTTCGGCTTGAGTCACCGCACGCACCACAGCGACACTGGTAACACCACAATCCACAACGGACTGGATATTACTCAAATCAATTCCCCCAATCGCAACACTTGGCATGCCTTGATCTTCCCCATTGGGCATGTCCCCATAAGGCAGGGTGTTGAGTAACTGTTGATACAAAGCCAAGCGAACTAAGCCTTGTGGTTTAGAAGGCATTTTTTTCGTGGTGGTGGGAAAGATATGCCCAAGGGCAATATAGCTGGGCTGAAACTGCTGAGCATAAAGCAATTCAAAGTAGCCATGGCTGGATAGCCCTAAGCGAATATTAGCCTTGGCAAGCGCTTGAATATCGGCCGTTTGTAAATCCTCTTGCCCAAGATGGACGCCAAATGCACCATGTTTTATCGCCAATTGCCAATAATCATTAATAAACACTTGCGCCTGATACTGCCGCCCTAATGCAATGGCTTGGATGATTTGCGGTTCTAAGTCCAGTTGCTGCGGATGCTTAATTCTCAACTGAACGGTTTTAACCCCAAGTTGCAGCAACCGATTAACCCAACCAACATCATCCACCACAGGGTATAGCCCTAAGCTCTCCTTCTGTAATGGTGGAAATGCGAGTGTTCGAAAGGCGTTGGCAGAAAATAAATAAGGAACCGGAAAATCTTGATACTCGGTCGGCCATGTTTCACGTGAAACCTTTAATGCAGCTCGCGCAAGTATCAAAGCATCATGCAGAGGGAAATCCAAACTCAATGCCGCCATTAACCAAGCAAAGTGTCGCCATGCTTGTGGCGGCTCCAAAACCGAAACAGAGGTGAGCCGATAGTGAACCCCTTGTTGTTGCCAAAAATCGACGACTTTACCTTGAATATGCCCACCAATAATAATGCTATTCTCGTCCACTTCTAGATTTGAAATGGATGAAAAATAACGTATCACACGCTCATTCGTACCTTGGGGTTGATCAATATGAGCAAAGAGATCGCAAGAGAAAGAGGAAGTGGTATCAGTAACAAGCTGCAACGATGGCGTTGAGCTTACACCCAGCACCACTGATTCAATCGCAAATCCTTGTTGCTGAGCAAGCCGTAAAACTTGCTGCACCTCTCCCGTCAGCGCAATACAATGTGAGGGGATCAGTAACTTCACAAGCTTACTCCTCTGTACTGATAGCAGGATGGTATAACTCCGATCCAGCCGCACGAAATTCCTGTGATTTCTGCGCCATGCCTTGTAATGGATCATCCAACAGGGTGACGGAAATGGCTTGATCCGCTGCAACCTGCTGCGGATGATTGGCGTATTCCCGTACCTCTTGAGAGATTTTCATTGAACAGAACTTAGGGCCACACATAGAACAAAAGTGAGCCACTTTGCCCGATTCTTGCGGTAAGGTTTCATCATGGAAGGCTTTGGCTGTCACTGGGTCTAGTGATAAGTTAAACTGATCTTGCCAACGGAACTCAAAGCGAGCTTTCGATAACGCATTATCACGGAGCTGCGCACCGGGATGACCTTTCGCTAAATCAGCGGCATGGGCGGCAAGTTTGTAGGTAATTAAACCGGTTTTAACATCTTCTTTATTGGGTAAGCCTAAGTGTTCTTTTGGAGTAACATAACAGAGCATGGCACACCCAAACCAACCGATCAGCGCCGCCCCAATACCAGAAGTAATGTGGTCATAGCCCGGTGCAATATCGGTGGTCAGTGGGCCAAGGGTATAAAATGGCGCTTGATGGCAATGCACTAGCTGCTCATCCATATTGGCCTTAATCATATGCATTGGCACATGTCCCGGCCCTTCGATCATCACCTGAACATCATATTCCCAAGCAATTTTTGTCAGTTCACCCAAGGTATGTAACTCGGCAAATTGTGCTTCATCATTGGCATCGGCAATCGAGCCGGGACGCAGGCCATCTCCTAGCGATAACGCGACATCGTATTGCGCACAGATTTCACAGATTTCTCGAAAATGGGTATAGAGGAAGTTTTCTTGATGGTGTGCCAAGCACCATTTAGCGATGATAGAACCACCACGAGAAACAATTCCCGTTACCCGTTTGGCGGTCATGGGAACATAGCGTAATAACACCCCAGCATGAATGGTAAAGTAATCGACCCCTTGCTCGGCTTGCTCAAGCAAGGTATCGCGCATCACTTGCCACGTCAGATTTTCTGCCACCCCATTGACTTTTTCTAAGGCTTGATACATAGGCACCGTCCCAATTGGAACGGGACTATTACGTAAAATCCACTCCCGAGTTTCATGAATATTTCGCCCAGTGGAAAGATCCATCACCGTATCGCCTCCCCAGCGAGTCGACCACACCAGCTTTTCTACCTCTTCTTCAATCGAAGAACTAACGGAAGAGTTCCCAATGTTGGCATTCACTTTCACCAAAAAATTGCGCCCAATAATCATCGGCTCCGATTCAGGATGGTTAATATTACATGGCATGATGGCTCGACCATCTGCCACTTCCTGACGAACAAACTCAGGGGTTATCTCTTTGGGTAAATAGGCACCAAAGTTTTGTCCAGAATGCTGACGATTCAATTGCTCATCCTGATAGTGACGACGCCCCATATTCTCACGTAAAGCGACAAACTCCATCTCTGGCGTAATGATTCCTTGCCGCGCATAGTGAAGCTGAGTCACTCGTTGCCCTGTTTTCGCACGGCGAATTTTGGGTAAATTCCCATAACGCAGTTCATCAAGGGTTTCATCGGCTAAACGTTCACGAGCAAAGTGTGAACTCATTTCAGGCAAGATTTCCGTATCTTGCCGTTCTTCAATCCAAGCTTCGCGCAGTTTTGGTAAACCTTTTTGTAAATCAATTACATAATCGGGATCGGTATACAAACCAGAAGTATCATAGACAGGAATCGGGGCATTGCTGGAAAAAATTGGCGCTTGTTTTGTGCCACCAATCAGGCTATCGGCCAGTGAAATCTCACGCATGGGAACACGAATATCCTGCCGAGAACCGGTGACATACACTTTTTTCGAATTGGGATACGGTTGTACCGAGAGGGTTTCAATAAACTGTTTAGCTTCCAGTCTCGCTTGTTTACGAATCGACATAGCATTTTCCTTGGTTAACAATTAGGGATAAATGCTTGGCGGAAAGATGCGACAAGAGGGGATGACAAATAGGAGATGGATGAATAGAAGGATAGATAGACATCCAGATTGTCTTCTCTTGTTCCCTTCGCAGGTTCTAGCCTGATCAGGTTCAACGGATCCCGAATTAACGGTCTCAGCCTTATGGCACTCCGACAAGTTGTGCCATTATAGAGAAGAGCGAAACGTTAACCAAGAGAAAAAGGATAATTTTTAATCAGCTACGGAGTAACCAATGATAGCCACACCAAGCAGCAGAAATGCTTAACATGACATTGAGTAACACATTAAACCCCATTTTAAAGAAGGCACCTTGTTGCATCATCAATACGTTATCCATCGAAAAAGTCGAAAATGTTGTTAATGCACCGAGAAAACCCAAACCGATGATTTGTCGCCAAGGGTAAGGAGCAAGCCACTCATTCTCAATCGCAGCGATCAGTAACCCCATAATTAAAGATCCCACCACATTCACTGTCAATGTTCCGTAAGGAAAAGATCGTCCGAATAAGGTCACACACCATTCAGATACCACATAACGAGAACAGGCACCGATTGCTCCCCCGATTGCGATCAACCCTAAAATAGATAACTGTCCCATGAGCCCTCCTATAATGTTTTACCCATTGTACCGCTTTACCACTTCGGAAAAGAAGCACGTTATCGGTAAAGTTAGCTTTTCCTTTATCGGGATTTTAGGTAGAAGATGATGTACGTTTTAAAAAGTTACCGGAGTCACTTCTAATAACAAAATATACAAATAAGCTCATATTTCTTCTATGAGCAGTTTTTCAACAAAAATGTATCCCCTTCGTACTCTTGCTATTTTTGTGAACACGATTACTTTTTGTAGTAATAATAATCCCTCACTAAGTGGTCAACCGCTCGGATTGTATAGGGGGAGTTTTGCTATAAAGAGGCTATTTCATTCGGGGGAAAGGACACTATGAAAAAAACCATACTTGCATTATCCATCGGGATAATAAGCGCCTGCAGTCAACTTCCTGAAGAGGCACTGCTACTAACCATTAATAACCAACAAACAGTTTTCAAAGCGAACTCAGAGGGGTTATTGATTGCTGAACAGAAGATAGAGAAAGGAAGCTATACGCTTTCGATTTCAAATGCTGCTCAAAGCTGTGGAGCCCATTTTGCGCTAAGTGACGAGGAACGGATTAAATTTAATCAACCATTGAAAGTAGATAACTGTGCACAAGAGTCGGCTATTCCGATTCGAATTTTTAAAGCCAACACTTATCAATTTGAGTTGAACCCTAAAACTGATCAACTGACGGTTAAAATCAAGCCACAAACCAGTGCAACATCCAACTTTATGTCAACCTGCCCAGTGGCAAGTGACACGCCAAAAACGATCAATGTGAGTCAAACTTTCGCCAATGGTAGCTTAGTGCGAGATGCACTTACTGGGCAAACCACCACCGTCACAGATGGCCATATCACGCTGCAACCAGGTAAAGACAGCCAAGGCCTATTATTACTTGAAGAGGTAGAAGCCACTCCATCAACCGCTTTTAGTTGGGATAATGCGATTGTCTACTTTGTCATGACAGACCGTTTTTATAACGGCAATCCAGAAAATGACCACAGCTATGGGCGTAGTAAAGATAATCAGCAAGAGATAGCGACCTTCCACGGCGGTGATTTAGCCGGTTTAACACAGAAACTCGATTATATTGAATCACTCGGTGTTAACGCGATTTGGATTACTTCACCATTAGAGCAGATCCACGGTTGGGTTGGTGGTGGTGATAAAGGGGACTTTAAACATTACGGTTATCACGGTTATTACCATCAAGACTGGACCAAGATTGATGCGAACATGGGAACAAAAGAAGAACTACGCACCTTTATTGATACTGCACACCAAAAAGGCATCCGCGTCATTTGGGATGTAGTGATGAATCATACCGGCTATGCCACACTCGCGGACATGCAAGAATTTGGATTTGGTAAACTCTATCTCGATGATCAAGAAGCAAAGCAAACCTTGGGTGAAAAATGGACCGATTGGCAGCCTAAATCTGGGCAAAGCTGGCACAGTTTTAATGACTACATCAACTACCGAGATAGCCAAGCTTGGGAAAAATGGTGGGGCAAAGATTGGATTCGTACCGATATCGGCAACTATGATACGCCTGGGTATAACGATATCACCATGTCATTAAACTACCTGCCCGATCTCAAAACCGAATCAACCCAAAAAACAGGGCTACCCAACTTTTTCCATAATAAAGACACTGGTGCACAAGATGAATTAAAGACGCCTCGTGAACATTTAATCACATGGCTCTCTGATTGGGTCAGAGAATATGGTATTGATGGCTTTAGAGTCGACACCGCAAAACACGTGGAAATGGAAGCCTGGGATCAGCTCAAAACAAGTGCGAGTCAAGCGTTGGCTGAATGGAAACAGAACCATCCTGATAAAGCCTTAGATGACCTCCCTTTTTGGATGACCGGAGAAGTATGGGCTCATGGGGTCGTAAAAACGCCTTACTTTGATAATGGTTTCGACTCCATCATTAATTTTGAATTCCAATCTGATGTCGCACCGAAAGCCCTCAAATGCTTTGCTCACCTTGAGCGAGACTATAAACGCTATGCAGAGAGTATCAACCAGGATCCTGAATTCAACGTACTGAGCTACCTCTCTTCTCATGATACCGCGCTATTCTGGGCCTCTCGTAGCCGCAGTATTGACGATCAAAAACGAGCTGCCAACGCATTAATGCTCGCCCCGGGAGCCGTACAAATCTATTACGGTGATGAAATTGCTCGTGATTTTGGGCCAACAGGGTCTGATTCTCATCAAGGTACTCGCTCTGATATGCCTTGGGCGGCCATAAAAGGAGAACGCCAAACCCTACTTAATCATTGGCAAAAATTGGGCGAATTTCGTCAACGCCACCCAGCCGTTGCCCAAGGTAAACATATTACTCACCAACAGGAAGGATATTATGCCTTTGAACGTCGATACCAAGATGACAAAGTTTTGATTGTGTATACGGGTGAATAACTTCGTTGCATCGTAACAGCCGTAAGGGAAGCCAAATGCTTCCCTTTTTTATTTAGAACGCATGCATCCACCCTGTTTTTATTCCCGTTTTATCCATTCCTTGCATTTCACTCTTTGCCTTATTCTTACATTGCGGTATGGTCAATATCATCCATTCACGTAGCAATGCGCGTCAATGATAGAAAAATAATCATAAGCAACCACAATCAGGTATCACAGCACATGGAATTCTCTCAATTTGGTGAAAAGTTTAATCAATACTCAGGCATTACCCAATTAATGGATGATTTAAATGATGGTCTACGCACTCCCGGAGCCATCATGCTCGGTGGCGGTAACCCAGCTGCGATTCCAGCCATGCTTGATTATTTTCATCAAACCAGTGCCACCATGCTAACCAATGGGGAATTGCTCGCCGCTCTAACCAATTACGATGGCCCTCAAGGAAAAGATAAATTTATCCGAGCACTAGCAAAACTATTAAAAGAAACCTATGGATGGGCAATTAGTGAAAAAAACATCAGCCTGACTAACGGCAGCCAAAGTGGTTTTTTCTATCTTTTTAACTTATTTGCTGGCCAACAACCGGATGGTACCCATAAGAAAATTCTGCTCCCACTGGCTCCCGAATACATCGGTTATGGCGATGCGGGAATCGATGAAGACATTTTTATCTCTTATCAGCCAGAAATAAAAATATTGTCAGAGGGTATGTTCAAATACCATATCGATTTTTCACAGCTCAAAGTCGATGATTCGATTGCAGCAATCTGCGCCTCTCGCCCAACCAACCCCACCGGAAATGTTCTGACCGATGATGAAATTCGTCAATTGGATCAACTGGCACAAGAAAATGGAATTCCACTGATCATTGATAATGCTTATGGCCTTCCCTTCCCCAACATCATCTTTACCGATGTTGAACCATTTTGGAATGAAAACACGATTTTATGCATGAGCTTATCGAAACTCGGCCTACCGGGCGTACGTTGTGGGATCATTATTGCCAGTGAAGCCATTACTCAAGCACTGACCAATATGAACGGTATTATTAGTTTAGCACCGGGAAGCCTTGGCCCAGCAATAGCACATCATATGATTGAACACGGGGATTTACTGCGTCTAAGCCGCGAGGTTATTAAGCCTTTCTACCAGCAAAAATCGCAAAGAGCAGTTGAACTGCTGCAGCAAGCTATTACCGACTCTCGTTTTCGTATTCATAAACCAGAAGGCGCTATCTTTTTGTGGTTATGGTTTGATCAACTACCGATTACCACAATGGAACTCTATCAACGCTTGAAAGCTCGTGGGGTATTGATTGTCCCGGGTGAATATTTCTTTATCGGTCAGCAACAAGAGTGGCAACATGCCCATCAATGCCTACGTATGAACTATGTACAAGAGGATCAAGCAATGCAAAAAGGGATTACGATCATCGCCGAAGAAATTGAGCGCGCTTATCAACATGGATAACATAAAAGAGCGCCTATCTGGCGCTCTTTTCATTCTTTATTGGCTAATGAAACCAATCACTTAATTATTTTCAATTAAGTTATTTCCGTTAATCGCAATTTTACGAGGCTGCATGGCTTGAGGAATTTCTCTTTCTAAGTCAACGTGCAACAAACCATTTTCTAATACCGCCCCGATCACTTTAACGTAATCCGCTAATTGGAATTTACGCTCAAAGTTACGCTCTGCAATGCCTTGATAAATATAGTTTTTATTCTCTTCTTCAGCACGCTCACCACGGACAATTAAGGTATTTTCTTGCTGAGTAATGTCCAACTCTTGTTCAGCAAAACCAGCGACCGCCATGGTAATGCGATATTTATTCTCTTCTTGTTGCTCAATGTTATAAGGAGGGTATCCTCCTTGAGCATTTTTCGCAGTGCTCGCTTCCATCATATTCAATAAACGGTCAAAGCCAATCGCGTTACGGTATAAAGGAGTGAAGTCTACAGTTCTCATAATCCTATCCTCATTTAAGCAATAGTCTTAACAATATTTGTTAAGTGATGATACCTATTCCTATGAACTAAGCTCATCAAAGGGTTAATGGTTGAATGACAAACCTCTTAATTCTGAGCGAATGTCATTTTCATGCTGAGGCCCTAACGGCATCCTCTTCATTCACTGATATAAGGGCAAGCAAATTACTTTCAAGAGCAAACATAAAAAAATTTTATTTAAATGAGGTTTTTTTCAACCTGACGGGTTTGCCAGCTTCGCTGGGCAAACAAAAAAGCCTAATCACACGATTAGGCTCAGGCACTCTATACTTAACAAATATTGGCTTATTTACGGCGTTTACGGGCTTTTTCTACTGTGTTATCCGCCATTTTCTCCTGCTTCAATTTACGCTTTTCCTTTAAGCTTAATTGCGGCTTTTTCATGTCTTTCTTACTCATGTAATGTTTCTCCTTATCTACTGACAAAGTAAACAGCCACACGTGAAATCGGCACGTGCTGACAGGTTCGATTTACGGGTCACTTGAGTGATAGTAAAACTTCGCCGTTGACCTAAAATGATCAACTCGAGTTTATCTTGTTCTACTCGGCCAAATAACGCCGAGCCTAAATAAGAATCTACTGCAATGTATCCCACTGAACGATCACAACGATGGTCCGGAACTAAAGTGACTTGAAAAGGGCGGCTGTTTTGCGAATCCACGAGATGAACTGTATCGCCCAAACCAACACGATGACAGCAAAAGGCATTATGGTACTTCGCTTGTCGCTCGAGTAATTGCAATAAAAGCATGGGGGACTGATAGGTAACGAACTCATTGGTTAGCCACCACATACGTAATCCATGAAGCCATGATTGATAAAGACGATAAAGCATAGTGATTCCTCTACTCCCACCTCAAAATTAAGGACTCATCGTGAGTATTTATCCGAGAGCACCATCACTCTCGGTTTAAACCAGGAAAGTAACCACCACCATCACCTCCAAAAAATGAACTCTTTTGACTATAGCGATTAAAAAAAAGAAAGCAAAAGGGAAGAACAAAAGGAAATGGCGTCTTTTAGGAATAAACATCAGTTAATCGCAAGATCTCACACAATATTAGCCAGTTAAGCCAATATGGTAGATAAACCAGATAAAAATCTTTATTTTCATGTTGGCGTAATAAAAATAATGGCAATGTTGTTATCTCATCGCCATCTTTATAACACCTTAGCAGATGTATAACGCTTCAGCATTGGCTTGCTTCACCTTGTTGACCGTTTCTTGAACCGCCAAACACTGTTCCGCACTGCTGTTACCCGCATGGCCAAAAGAGAGGTGTGACTGGATAGTAAGGATACCTTGCATCATTCCAGACCCTTTTTTATTTTAATCAAGCATTCAAATGTCGTACTCTTCGTTCGAATGAGTCTCGGTGTTAGTTTTTAGTACCATTTTCTTAATTTCCATTTTGTCGTTATTGAGTGCAATCTCAAGAGTATCTCCAGCCTTTATTCCAAGCACACTCAAAATAGCGTTTGGAATGACGACCACGGTATCCTCACCGATCTTAACTGGTTGGCTAATCATCTTTCATCCTCCAATATCGAAAATAGATTTCCTCGTTATGGCTATAAATAAAAAATTATTATCGAGATGAAATAAAAGAGCTTTCCATACTAAGAAAACGGAAAGCTCTATTGAAAAACTTAGTTTATTAACGGTTCATGCTTAGAAGCAATCAAACCGTAAGCACTCCATCCGAGGAAGGTGACGATCGACCCCCACATCATCGCTTCGTAGCCAGAACCATAAAGCGCATAGAAGCTGTATAGAGAACCAATCAAAGCAATAACATTGGTTATTTTCATCTCACGAGTAGGCACTTTTGCTACTTGCTGCATAATGAAAATAGCGCCCATACATAAAATGTAAGGAATCACATTGGTGACCACAGCCAAATTCACAAGAGCTTCAAACTGCTCGTTCAACGTTGGTGAAATGGTCATTAAAGATAGCGCCGATTGAATCACGGTAATCGTGATCATACCTTTAATGGGCGTACCACGTTTATCTATATCGGAGAATAACTTAGGGAAAAAACCTGCATCAGAAGATGATTTAAACACTGACGCAATAGTGAATTGCCAACCTAATAGAGAACCCGCACAAGCCAGCACCGCCATACCAGCAACCGCTTTACCAGCTGTCGAGCCAAGCATCACAGACCACACTGTTGAAAATGGTGCTGTCGACGCCGCTAATTCGGCATTTCCGACGATACCTGAACAGATATTGGTTGATATTATATAAACCACGGCAGCAATCAGTGTCCCGCCAAGCACAGCTATAGGGACATTCTTCTCTGGATTTTCTACCGCTTCTGAGTTAGCACATGCTGACTCAAGGCCAAGAAATGCCCACAGTGTCATCGCGATGGAAGCACTTACCGCTTCACCAAATGGAAGGCTGTGTGGATTCCAAGCTTCGATGTACATCGTTGGATTAAACCAGAACCACCCAACAATACCCAGTGAACACACCGGTAGGATAACGCCCCATACCGTAAATGAACCAATTTGACCGGTGATTTTTGCGCCGCCGAAGTTAGCGAGCGTACAAATCCAAAGAATCGCAATGGTATACAGGCAAGTTTCAACTGGCGATAAGGTAACGTCAAAGAATGCAGAGCCATAACCGACACAGGTAATCGCGATCGCAATATTAGCAATAAGAAGCGATAAACCGTAAGTCCAGCCAGCCATAAAGGCTCCAGACTTACCAAACGCATAAGAGGCATAGCCGTTCATACCACCGTCACGTTTACTAAAACGGCCACATTTTGCAAAAACATAAGCTAAAGCTAAAGAACCAGCAGCGGTAATCAGCCAAGACAATATAGAAATGGTGCCTACTTGTGCCAGTTTACTTGGTAACATAATGATACCGGAACCGGCCATATTGATGAATGTCAGAATAGTAAGCTGTATCACTGACATTTTTTTAATTTCAGTACTCATAAAACATTTTCCATGAATAAGTGGTTCGTACCAATGCCAAAGCAAGGTACGAACGAATGGATCAATCTATTAGGACATAACAATGTGCGGTAGTACGACCGTTGACATCTTCAAGATATACGCCTTGAATTTCAGGAGCGAAGCCAGGAAAACGATTAATACCTTCCTCTAGAGATAGGAAGTAATCCACCACATTTTGGGTCCAGATCTCGCCCGTGATCACACAGATAATACCTGGAGGATAAGGAAGGGCACCTTCTGCAGCCACACGACCCACCGCTTCTTTAAGAGGCAAGTAATCACATTCTCCACGGAAATATTTACGTGTTGCGACATCGGGTTTATGGACCATTTTGGGGAGGTATTCGCTGCGGAACATCGATTTTTGCAACTGTTTCACATTCAGCTCTTTATACATGTCATGCATTTCCTGACACAGCTGACGAATCGTATAGCCTCGGTAACGATCTTTATTCGCTTCATAAACACGTGGGAGCACGATACTGAGAGGCACATCATCTCGAATGAATTTTTCAAAACGATTAATCTGAGCAACAAGATGACGGATCTTACCCATATCTTCTGCTGGAGTTAGTAAGAATAAGATCGAATTCAGATCACACTTCTCTGGGATAATGCCATTTTCACGCAAGAAATTAGCCAACAGCGTTGCAGGGATACCAAAGTCTGCATAACTGCCATCTTCTGCAATACCCGCAGTCGTTAATAGCAATTTACATGGATCAACAAAGTATTGGTCTTTACCGTAACCTTCAAATTTATGCCAACTTGCATTGGGTTCAAACATGAAGAATTTCTTGTTTGTGGCAATTTCCTGAGTATCGTAACTCCCCCAAGGTTGGCCATCGATTTCATTTGGAATGAAAGGACAAATAAGCTCACAACTATTTAGAATTTCTTTGCGCGCTTCGATGCCGATCTTCACTGCATCATGCCATAGGCGGAGACCCGCTTCACCATCATGAATTTTTGCGTTGACATCAAGCGCAGAGAACAACGCATAAAATGGAGAAGTCGATGCATGCATCATAAACGCATTATTGAAACGTTTGTGATTACAGTAACGAGCTTGCCCTTTAATATGGCTGTCTTTTTTATGAATTTGCGAAGTTTGAGAAAAACCTGCTTGTTGTTTGTGAACAGATTGAGTCACAATCACACCAGCATCTTCTGGTTTTAGATCCAAGAGTAACGGTGAACAATCTTTCATCATTGGAATAAACTGCTCATACCCAACCCATGCGGAATCAAACAAGATATAATCACAAAGGTGGCCGATCTTATCCATCACATAGCGAGCGTTATAGATCGTACCATCATAGGTGCCAAGTTGAATAATAGCTAAACGGAATGGACGTTCATCACGAGCACGTTCAGGAGAGACTTTTGCAATCTGTGCCCGAATATATTCTTCATCAAAACAGTGTTCATCCATGCCGCCGATGAATCCCCACGGATTACGCGCCGTTTCCAAATAAATCGGCATTCCACCAGCTTGAATTAAAGCACCATGGTGGTTTGATTTATGATTATTGCGATCAAATAAAACCAAATCACCTTCGGTAACGAGCGCATTACATACAACCTTATTTGATGCAGAAGTACCGTTAAGTACAAAATAAGTTTTATCCGCATTAAATACTTTTGCTGCATGAGCCTGAGCCTGATGAGCAGAACCTTCATGGATAAGTAAATCACCTAAATCGACATCCGCGTTACACAAATCACTACGGAATAGATTTTCACCAAAGAAATCATAAAATTGCTTGCCTGCCGGATGTTTTTTAAAGAACTGACCACCTTGGTGCCCCGGACAATCAAATGCAGAGTTTCCCATTTCAACATATTGAGTTAATTGCTTGAAAAAAGGAGGGAGTAAACGACATTCATATTTAGTTACTGCTTCGTTGATTTGACGGCAATAATAATCAATAGACTGCCCTTCTAAATCAATAACACCAGTTAACCAAACATAATCTTCTGCAGAAACTGGAGTATCGTCTGTAACAAGGAACACAGGAATGCCATAACCTGTTTCTGAAATCATTTTATGTAGGCCAGCTTTAATATCTGTAGATGTGATAATAGCGGCACCAACATCGGTTAACTCAACTTGATCTAAAGGTTGTAGATGGCGATTGAAATTCTCATCTAAAGATTCAGCCAATAAGCTAAAATCTTCTGGCATATAATTACTAACACCAATAATTAAGCGCTTCATTTATAATATCTCTTTTCTTGTCATTAAAAATCACAAGCGCAGATATTACAAATTAGATTAATATTTAAAATTCAAAAAACAAATTTTGTGATTAAACATTCATATTAAAAAACCTTATTTTTAAAAATTAAAATTTAGCGATTTCAATCACATTACACGTGAGATTTCAATGATAATAGAGACAAAACCACAATAAACATTGATGAAATTTCGTGACAAGATCTAACATTATTAAAAATAAAATATAGAAAAAATAAGATTTTGTGATTTTCATCACCGTATCGAATAACAAAAAAACCAGAAGAACAAGAATCAATTCCAATCTAAAATTTAACACAAAAAAAAGACCACCAACACAAATGCTGATGATCTTTTACTTTTGTGTATACCCAAACAACTTGGTGTTGCAGGTAGGCGGCAAGTGAATGAATCCCCAATCACATAGACGGCTATGTGATTGGGGTGAAAGAACGTAGCCAACACCCCTGCAGCTTCAAGTAGGAAGGGTATAAATCAAATTTAATTAAATAAATGACTATCTAACTTCACACCGTTATTAGACCACTGTTTGTAACGCTTGACGGCCATTCCTGAAGAATACATGGTATGTTTACAGTCCATACATTCAACAAAGTAGAGTCCATTCATACCTGCCATTACGTGTAACCTTCGGCCATCACAACGCTTACAAGATAATCGTTTAACTTTTGAATTAACATCAATACGCCTAGCAAAATCAAGAGTTATATGTGAGCACAGAGCTTCGATTGCACTTTCTTTAAACGGATGTTCACTAAGCAAGTAATTAATTGCGTAATTATACACAGGTGGAATGGCAGATTTACCATTTTCTATATTGCTTATTTTGGCCACGGAAACTCCCAATAAAGAAGCAAATTCAACTTTACTGTATTCCAATATAAACCTTGAAGAGATAAATTTATCTGAACTGGTAATTCTCAACATACACAAATCTCTAACGGACATAAAAAGCAACATGTTGCCAATTTATGTAAAAAAGGATAATAACAGGTTAATTACAACTATATTTATACGCTGAGTAAGCGCCTGTTTTTTTATACTGCAATTTGATAATCTAAAGGTCAATAAATAATATATAAAACAAATAACAAAATTGACCATCATCATTTATTTTATCAAAACAAGGTAATTAATTAGATTTCATCCGTTAAAAATTAATACTATCAATACCAAAACCAGTAAAAGCATTGTTTTGATCAATATCTCAGCCTGTAGTTAATACAAAATTTCAAAAAATTAGATTCTATTAAATTAGCAGTGATTAAATTAGAATTTATTAACATATCCCATATCGCTCACGGCTTATTTTCTTCAACCGACTTTATTTTTTAAATAAATAAAGTTGGTTATATTTTAACTATACCTAAACAACTTAGAGTTGCAGATGCGACAAGTGAATTTGTCTGGAACAAATTTAAACAGCCGTAGGCTGGCCTTTGGTGAGAGCTACGGATGGTTCTCATAATCCCCATGAGTATAGACAGGCGATGTGATTAGAGTGAAAGAACCTAGCCAACAACACCTTTCCATTGCTCTGCCGACATAACCGTAAATTCGCTCTATTCCTCGCTCGGGCTTTCTCTATCCAATAAAAAAGCAGCGCCAAAGCGCTGCTTAACAGATCATTTAAGAATAAAAACTAAATATCGAGGTTTGCGACTCGAAGTGCATTACTCTCAATGAAAGCGCGACGAGGTTCAACTTGATCGCCCATCAAGGTGGTAAACAGTTCATCAGCTCCGACCGCATCATCAATCGTCACTTGCATCATACGACGAGAGTCTGGATCCATGGTGGTTTCCCACAGTTGATCTGGGTTCATTTCACCCAACCCTTTATAACGCTGTACGGCAAGACCACGACGAGATTCTTTAATCAACCATTCTAGAGCGGCAGAGAAGCTCGATACTAGTTGAGTCCGCTCACCTCGTTGAATATAAGCCCCTTCTTCTAATAGGCCATCTAAGGCTTCAAAAAGATCAGCAAGACGGCTATATTCTTTCGAATTCAGTAGATCGATGCTAATCAAGTAATCATACGTCACACCATGAGTCCGAACGATCACTTTTGGTGAATAAACACCAAGCTCAGGGTGATGCTCAATTTCAAATTGATATTGGCTTGCACCGACTTCTTTGGCATTGAGTTGATTCACTAAACGCTCGGTCCAAAGCTCAACAACCGCTTTATCTTGGCACATTTGTTCGGTTAAGCGAGGCATATAGGTGAACTCATTGATCATGGCATGAGGATAACGGCGGCTCATACGCTCAACAAGTTTAGTTACAGCATTGTATTGCTGAACCAGTTTTTCTAATGGCTCACCCGCCAAGGCTGGAGCGTGATCATTAACATGCAGCGAAGCATTATCTAACGCCAATGCAATTTGATATTGGGTCATCGCTTCTTCATCTTTAATATACTGCTCTTGTTTGCCTTTTTTCACTTTATATAGAGGTGGCTGAGCAATATAGATATAACCCCGTTCAATCAACTCTGGCATTTGACGATAGAAGAAGGTTAGCAGCAAGGTACGGATGTGAGAACCATCGACATCCGCATCGGTCATGATGATGATATTGTGGTAACGCAGTTTGTCTGGATTATATTCATCACGGCCAATCCCACAGCCCAACGCGGTAATTAGGGTAGCAACCTCTTGAGAAGAGAGCATTTTATCGAAACGAGCTTTCTCAACGTTCAGAATTTTACCTTTCAGCGGTAGAATCGCCTGATTCTTACGGTTACGGCCTTGTTTAGCTGAACCGCCCGCAGAGTCCCCTTCCACAATATACAGTTCAGAGAGCGCAGGGTCTTTTTCTTGGCAATCCGCCAGCTTACCCGGTAAACCAGCCAGATCTAACGCCCCTTTACGGCGAGTCATTTCACGCGCTTTACGCGCAGCTTCGCGAGCGCGAGCGGCATCAATAATTTTACTGCACACCATTTTCGCTTCAGAGGGATGCTCGGCTAAAAACTCATTGAGCTTTTCACCCATCGCCGATTCTACAGCGGCTTTCACTTCTGAAGAGACCAATTTATCTTTGGTTTGGCTAGAGAATTTAGGGTCAGGCACTTTGACTGAGACAACCGCCGTTAACCCCTCACGAGCATCATCGCCAGACGTCGCGGTTTTGGCTTTTTTGCTATACCCTTCTTTTTCCATATAGCTATTGAGGGTACGAGTTAACGCAGCACGGAAACCCGCTAAATGGGTTCCGCCATCACGCTGAGGAATGTTGTTGGTGAAGCAATAAATATTTTCTTGGAAACCATCGTTCCACTGCATGGCCACTTCAACACTGATGCCATCATCGCGCTCATGATTAAAGTGGAATACTTTGTCATGAATCGGAGTTTTATTACGGTTAAGGTGAGTCACAAACGCTTGGATACCACCTTCATACATGAAGTGATCTTGTTTGTCCGCTTCCCGCTCATCTTGCAGACGAATTGAAACTCCTGAGTTTAAGAAAGAAAGCTCACGTAAGCGTTTAGCTAAAATATCATAATGAAATTCAATATTAGTGAAGGTTTCCGCACTCGGCCAAAAACGTAAGGTTGTTCCGGTACGCTCGGTCTCTCCAACCACTGCCAACGGTGCTTGTGGTACGCCGTGACGATAAGTCTGAGTATGCGTTTTGCCGCCACGATGAATGGTTAAAAGTACTTTTTCAGAAAGGGCGTTAACGACTGAAACCCCCACCCCGTGTAGACCACCAGAGACTTTATAAGAGTTGTCATCAAATTTACCGCCAGCATGCAGAACCGTCATAATAACTTCTGCGGCCGAAACATTTTCTTCGGTATGAATTTCGGTAGGAATACCGCGACCATCATCACTAACCGATACTGAGTTATCTTCATGTATGGTAACGACGATATCTTTACAGTAACCCGCTAACGCTTCATCTATTGAGTTATCTACCACCTCAAAAACCATGTGATGCAGACCGGTGCCATCATCTGTGTCGCCGATGTACATACCTGGACGCTTACGCACGGCGTCTAGACCCTTCAGTACTTTAATACTCGATGAATCGTAATTATTCGACATGAGTTACTCTCTCAGTAATTATCCTTGTCCTATTGTGCCATGTTCTACATGAAACATCTTGCTATTCGGCATGATCATGTCGGCAACTTGGCTTTCAGTAATAGAACTTACAAACACTTGAGCCCCCGTCGCTTTTAAGCAATCTGCTAGACGCTTACGGCGTTGGCTATCGAGTTCGGAAGCAAAATCATCAATCAAATAGATGCATTGCTTCCCGGTCAGCTCGGTTAAATGTTGACCTTGCGCCACTCTCAGTGCGCACACCATTAACTTAAGCTGACCACGTGAAAGAACATCCTCGACGGGGGTTCCATTCACTTTCATTTTTAAATCCGCTTTATTCGGGCCACTGAAGGTATAACCAAGCAGTTGATCGCGTTCAAAGTGATTTTGCAAAATTTCTTTATAAGCGGTCTGTTTTTCCCAGCCACGATAGTAAGTTAAGCTAATCTCAAATTCAGGCAAGAAGTGGCGACAAAGCGTTTCAGCGACAACTTTCAATTGTTCAACATAAGTGTGTCGCCAAACGTCAATATGTTCAGCCAATTGAGCCAGCTCTTGATCCCAATAACTGATTTCTTTATAGCTACGAGCGGTTTTCAATAAAGCATTACGCTGTTTATTCAGACGTTTAAAACGCCCCCATGCCTCAAAAAAAGCCGGTTGGGAATGAAACACGCCCCAATCAATAAAAGCCCGCCGCTGTTTCGGGCCATCGGTTAATAATTCAAACCCTTCTGGATGAATCAACTGCAAAGGTAACACCTGAGCCAGTTGCGCTAATTTTTGTCCAGATTGACCGCCTATTTTAACCTCTGTTGAGCCATCACGCTGCTTATTAATGCCAATCGGTAGCTCAAATTGATCCGAGTTCAAAAAACGGCCATGCACAAACAGTTCTGGGCTGTCGTGTTGAATCACTCGTCCGGTTAATGCACTCTTAAATGAGCGCCCATGCCCCAATAAATAAATTGCTTCAAGAACACTGGTCTTGCCACTGCCATTCGGGCCAATAAGAAAGTTAAAGCCTGATGATAAGGTGATATCACAGGCTTTAATATTACGAAATTGCTGAATAACCAAACGAGTCAGAGGCATAATAAAGGCAAAAAGCTCTCTATAGACGAATCGGCATCACAACATACATGGCGCTGTCATCATCGACATTTTCGATTAAAGCACTGGCATTAGCATCAGACATTGAAATTCGTACCTGCTGACAACGCAAGGTATTGAGGACATCCAATACATAGCTGACGTTAAAGCCAATTTCAATCGCGTCACCGGTAAAATCGACATCCAGCATTTCTTCTGCTTCTTCTTGCTCCGGGTTATTGGCGGTAATACGCATTTGCTGATCCGCTAAATTCACCCGAACACCTCGGAATTTTTCATTCGATAATATCGCTGCACGAGAAAAAGCCTGACGCAGCTCGTCGCAACCAGCTAATAATGTTTTATTGGTGTTTTGTGGTAAGACACGACGATAATCAGGGAAGCGGCCATCGACTAACTTAGAGGTAAAGACAAAGTTATTCACTTCAGCTCGTAAGTTGGAAGCGCCAATTTGCAACACCACCGGCTGATCTGGTGCATCCAATAACTTAACTAATTCTAAAATGCCTTTGCGCGGTACAATAATCTGCTTGTTGGCAAACTCTTGCGCAAGTGTGGTCTGTGAGACAGCCATCCGATGACCATCAGTGGCGACAGAACGGAAAGTCTGACCATCAATTTCTAACAACATACCATTGAGGTAGTAGCGAACATCTTGGTTGGCCATCGAAAACTGGGTTTTATCCACCAAGCCACGCAATTCTGCTTGAGTGAGTGAAATTTCCACTTCGCTCTGCCAGTCTTCAATATTAGGAAAATCACTGGCTGGTAAGGTAGCCAAAGAAAAGCGACTTCTTCCTGAACGAACGAGAACTCGATCCCCTTCTAATAACACGGTAATGATGGCGTCATCAGGTAGTCCTCGGCAAATATCTAAAAATTTACGGGCAGGAACCGTGATGCTGCCCGCTTCGAAATCCCCTTCAAGAGAGACTCGGCTGATCAACTCCACCTCAAGATCCGTCGCGGTCATCGACAATTGATCATTATCGACACTGAGTAACAAATTCCCCAAAATCGGCAAGGTCGCTCGCCCACCCAGCGTCCCAGACACCTGTTGTAGCGATTTAATAAAGTGGCTGCGTTCAATGGTAAATTTCATAGTGTGCTCTTAACCTAACGATAGGGAATAAACAGGATAAAAATCATACATCACATCATACGAATAGATGAAGAGATTAAGAAGAAAGCGTTCGTATCAAATTCGAGTAATCTTCTTTTATGTCATGACTCTCTTCGCGTAACTGTTCAATTTTCCGACACGCATGCAGTACGGTAGTATGGTCTCGCCCTCCAAATGCATCGCCAATTTCCGGTAAACTATGGTTAGTTAGCTCTTTCGATAACGCCATCGCTAATTGTCTGGGGCGCGCCACCGAGCGAGAACGACGTTTAGAAAGGAGATCCGCTACCTTTATTTTGTAG
The DNA here is from genome assembly GCF_009904905.1 of Vibrio sp. V30_P3S12P165. Classification (NCBI taxonomy): domain Bacteria; kingdom Pseudomonadati; phylum Pseudomonadota; class Gammaproteobacteria; order Vibrionales; family Vibrionaceae; genus Vibrio; species Vibrio sp. V30_P3S12P165. The sequence goes on from NZ_WXWH01000006.1 coordinate 118,746, forward strand.
TACTCGGCAACCGTTTTCTGAATATTATCGATAGTGACTAATTTTTCTTGCAAAGCAAGCAGATCACGTAGCGCTTCACGGACAAAATCAATGGTAATCGGGCGACCAGTAAAGTTGGCATTGGCGATCACTCGGTTTAACGCGCCTTCCAATTCACGAACATTAGAACGTAATCGTTTAGCGATAAAAAAAGCCACTTCATCGGGGAGATGAATTTGATGATCTTCCGCTTTTTTCATCAAGATTGCCACACGGGTTTCTAACTCAGGCGGCTCAATGGCAACCGTTAGGCCCCAACCAAAGCGGGATTTAAGGCGATCTTCAACCCCATTGATCTCCTTTGGGTAGCGATCAGAGGTGAGAATGATCTGCTGGTTACCTTCCAATAACGCATTAAAAGTGTGGAAAAACTCTTCTTGGGAACGTTCTTTGTTAGCAAAAAATTGGATATCATCAATTAATAGCGCATCGACGCTACGATAGTAACGTTTAAATTCTTCAATCGCATTATTTTGCAGCGCTTTCACCATATCCTGAACAAAACGCTCTGAATGCATATAAACCACTTTAGCATTGGGTTTATTATCGACAATGGCGTTTCCAACAGCATGCAATAAGTGGGTTTTACCTAACCCAGTGCCACCGTATAAAAAGAGTGGGTTATAGGCCGCCCCTGGATTGTCCGCCACTTGACGTGCAGCCGCTAATCCCAACTGGTTCGATTTACCTTCCACAAAATTATTAAACTTGTGTTTGGGATTCACGTTAGAACGGTGATTAATATCGGCCACGGCATTGTCATCATCCCAAGTTTTATGCACGGGCTTACGCCGTGCAAGTTGAGCAGGCGCAGAAGACTCTGCCGCAACATCAGCCGCAGTTCTCACTGGTGCTGGTTTCGCTGCAGCGGCTCGACGGTTACCTATTTCAAAGCGTAAGCTCGGCGCATTATGCCCACAATACTCTGTCAATGAACGATTAATATTGTTGATGTATTTATCACGAACCCAATCGAGCACAAACCGGTTTGGGGCAAACAAAGTGAGAGTATTGTCATTGAGCTCCGCTTGTAACGGACGAACCCACATACTAAATTCTGCGGCTGGTAGCTCTTCTTGAAGCTGTTGCAAACATTGCAACCAAAGCGAAGATGACACGGTTCCCTCACTCTTAAATTAATGGCTAGTAAAGATCGGCAATTCTACCTGTTGATAAGTAAGATCGCCAGTAATTGATCCACAAACTATTGAATAAGATCGAAGTTATTCACAACAATATAAATAAATAAACCGAGATCTCGCTCTAATTAGCCTATTTACCCACACAGTGATCCACATATTCAAAGATCTTTCCGAGTTATCCCCAAAATGACCATTCTGTTTTTTACCCTTGGTTCTGCTTTATAAGCTATGAGTATCTAGGTATAAGTTGTGATCTTATCTGTCGATCACTCTTATTGCGGCTTGCTCCAGTAAAGTTTAATCGCGCGATCAACGAACGATCCTTGAGATTTAGTAAAGACTCCGTATAATCGCCCGACCGAAAAAGAATAGGTAGCGCTGAGCCGTTAACGACAAGATTAACTCTCAGTTACCCTACCCTAGTCATTGACACTTTTTGTGAGTGTGATTACAATTCCGCCTCTTTGTTGAGAGGCGTCGGCGTCTTTTCGAAGACAAACACCCACGCCGGGTTAACTTAAGAACCTAACACTACTGATCAGTAAAGGTAATAATAATGTCTAAACGCACTTTTCAACCTTCAGTTCTAAAGCGCAAGCGTACTCACGGTTTCCGTGCACGCATGGCGACTGCGAACGGTCGTAAAGTAATCAATGCACGTCGTGCAAAAGGCCGTAAGCGCCTGTCAAAATAATCACTGAATTATTTTGAATACGTACGCGTTCAATCGGGAGTTACGTCTGCTAACTCCCGAGCATTATAAAAACGTCTTCCAGCAAGCGCACCGTGCTGGCTCCCCTCATTTTACTATCATTGCCCGCGATAATAATCTCTCTCATCCTCGTTTAGGATTGGCTGTTCCAAAGAAGCAAATTAAAACGGCGGTGGGTCGTAATCGCTTCAAACGTCTCGCTCGTGAAAGTTTTCGTCTCACACAACATCGACTCGCTAATAAAGATTTTGTTGTGATCGCGAAAAAGAGCGCGCAAGATTTAAGCAATGAGGAATTATTTACTTTGTTCGATAAATTATGGCATCGCCTATCTCGCCCTTCACGTGGTTAACCATTGGCTTAGTTAAACTCTACCAATGGATAATAAGTCCGCTTATCGGCCCTCGCTGTCGATTTACGCCGACTTGCTCAACTTATGCGATAGAAGCATTGCGAGCTCACGGTTTTATAAAAGGGTGTTGGTTATCCGGCAAACGTCTATTAAAATGCCACCCTTTGAACGAAGGGGGATATGACCCCGTTCCACCAGTCAAAAAACTAGACAGAGATAAATAACGATGGATTCTCAACGTAATATCCTGTTAATCGCTTTAGCGCTCGTTTCTTTCTTACTTTTCCAGCAATGGCAAACAACAAAGAATCCGGCCCAACCTGCGATTGAACAGGCTCAAGCTAACAGTAACACCCCTGCACCTTCTTTTGCTGATGAATTCGACCCTGCTCCTTCGCAGTCTCAGGCTTCAGCAAAAACCATTACAGTGATCTCGGATGTATTGACTCTGTCCATCGATACGATCGGTGGCGACATCGTCAGTGCCAAACTCAATCAATATTCTGATGAGTTGGATTCTGACCAACCTTTCGTTCTCTTAAAAAATGAGCCCGATCATCAATTTATTGCACAAAGTGGGTTAATCGGCCCTCAAGGAATTGATCTAAGCAGTAATAGTCGCCCGACTTATCATGTTAGCGCTGATCATTTTGAGCTAGCGGATGGGCAAGATGAATTGCGTATTCCGATGACTTATCAAGTCAATGGTATCGAATATAGTAAAACGTTTGTGGTTAAACGTAATGACTATGCCATTGACGTTATTTTTGACGTTGTGAACCGCTCGGGTAATAACGCCACGCTGGGTGTTTATGCTCATCTTCGTCAAAGCCTTCTTGATTCTGGGGGTAACCTTGCTATGCCAACTTATCGTGGCGGAGCCTACTCTACAGAAAATACTCGTTATAAAAAATACAGCTTCAAAGATATGCAGGAACGTAACCTATCCCTCCCTCTTCCTAATGGTGAAGGATGGGCAGCGATGATTCAGCATTACTTTGCAACAGCATGGATTCCGCGTAATGAACCCGACACCAATCTTTATTCTCGTGTCATTGGTAACCTTGGTGATATTGGTGTTCGTATCCCAAATAAAACCATCGCCGATGGCGACAGCACGCAATTTAAAGTCAGCCTATGGGTTGGGCCAAAACTGCAAAATGAAATGGCAGCGACAGCACCTAACCTAGACCTAGTTGTTGACTACGGTTGGTTATGGTTTATCGCGAAACCTTTACATACCTTGCTCTCATTTATTCAGAGCTTTGTTAGTAACTGGGGTATAGCAATCATCTGTTTGACCTTTATCGTCCGTGGCGCTATGTATCCTTTGACTAAGGCTCAATACACATCGATGGCCAAAATGCGTATGCTGCAACCCAAGCTGCAAGCGATGCGTGAACGCATTGGTGATGATCGCCAACGCATGAGCCAAGAAATGATGGAATTGTATAAGAAAGAGAAAGTAAACCCACTCGGTGGCTGTCTACCTATCGTTCTACAAATGCCGATTTTTATTGCTTTATACTGGGCATTGATGGAATCGGTTGAACTGCGTCATTCACCATTCTTTGGGTGGATACATGATCTTTCGGCTCAGGATCCATACTACATACTGCCGCTATTAATGGGGGCAAGTATGTTCATGATTCAGAAAATGAGTCCAAATACTGTTACTGATCCAATGCAACAGAAGATCATGACCTTCATGCCGGTAATGTTTACCTTCTTCTTCTTGTTCTTTCCATCCGGTCTCGTACTTTACTGGTTGGTATCAAACATTGTGACTCTGATTCAGCAAACGCTCATTTACAAGTCACTCGAGAAAAGAGGTTTACACTCTAAGTAAGCATAAATCTCATCGATCAAGGCGACCTTTTGGTCGCCTTTTTATTATTGGCTGATTACAATAATCACCAGTAAATAATTCAATAGGTAATGTTATGACCACCGATACCATTGTCGCGCAAGCCACCGCTCTAGGACGTGGCGGCGTAGGCATTATACGCGTTTCAGGCCCTCTGGCCGCCCAAGCCGCCCTTGAGGTCACCGGGAAGCAGCTTAAACCTCGCTACGCGGAATATTTGCCTTTCAAAGATAATGATGGTGTGGTACTTGACCAAGGCATTGCACTTTATTTTCCCAATCCGAATTCCTTTACCGGAGAAGATGTCCTAGAGCTACAAGGCCATGGCGGCCCAGTTGTCATGGATATGCTTATCAAACGCATTCTTACCATCCCGGGGATTCGCCCAGCTCGTCCTGGTGAGTTTTCTGAACGTGCATTCTTAAACGATAAGTTAGACTTAACCCAAGCAGAAGCCATTGCAGATCTGATCGATGCCAGTTCTGAACAAGCGGCAAAATCGGCACTAAAATCGCTTCAAGGACGATTTTCTCAACGCATCCATACTCTTGTAGAGTCATTGATCCATCTACGTATTTACGTTGAAGCTGCGATTGATTTTCCAGAAGAAGAAATTGACTTTTTAGCTGATGGAAAAGTATCTAATGATTTACAAGCAATTATCGATAACCTTGCTGCTGTGCGTCAAGAAGCCAATCAAGGTGCGATCATGCGTGAAGGGATGAAGGTTGTTATTGCCGGACGTCCAAATGCTGGTAAATCGAGCCTGTTAAATGCTTTATCGGGTAAAGAGTCGGCGATTGTCACCGATATTGCAGGTACAACACGTGATGTGTTACGTGAACATATTCATATTGATGGCATGCCACTACATATCATAGACACAGCAGGACTGCGTGAGGCCTCAGATGAAGTCGAAAGAATTGGTATCGAGCGTGCGTGGGAAGAAATAAAACAAGCTGATCGCGTTTTATTTATGGTCGATGGCACCACGACCGAAGCAACCGATCCCAAAGACATTTGGCCTGATTTTGTCGACCGTTTGCCGGATCATATGGGGATGACGGTGATCCGTAATAAAGTCGATCAAACAGGAGAACCATTAGGGATTTCCCATGTTAACCAACCAACGTTGATTCGTCTTTCTGCTAAAACTGGTCAAGGCGTCGAAGCGCTACGTACCCATTTGAAAGAGTGCATGGGCTTTACCGGTAACCAAGAAGGCGGCTTTATGGCGCGTCGGCGTCATCTCGATGCCTTAGAACGTGCGGCAGAACATCTCACCATCGGCCAACAACAGTTGGAAGGTTATATGGCTGGAGAAATCCTCGCCGAAGAGTTACGTATTGCTCAGCAACACTTAAATGAGATCACGGGTGAATTTAGTTCTGATGATCTCCTCGGGCGAATTTTCTCTTCGTTTTGTATCGGGAAGTAAAGTGGGCAAATAACGGAAAACAACAGCAAGCAACGGTATATAACACACTGATTTTATTAGATCGTCATTTGCCGTTTGTTTCTATCCCCTTATAACCTAAACGCAGTATTAGTGGAAAAGGAAACGTCTAGGAAAATACCCTAAAAAAGAAAGCCAGTTATTACAACTAACTGGCTTTTAAGTAATGAATATATAAAAACGATCTCTTTGTGTAACGACTCAGAATAAAAATATTTAATTAAGTCCGTTAGCTCTTTGACGTAAATTTTCATCACTGTGTATAGCTTGTGCGATTCGATTATACATATCGACAGATAATCCTGTTTTTTCAACCGCTTTAATCATATTTTCAGTGGCCTGCTGCTGAATAATGCGTGCAGTTTCTTCATCCACATCACCATTTAATCTTTCTACTGCTTCTTTACGAATACTATCAACGACTTTACTGGCTACAACAAAATCACGTAGCTCATTATCTGTTACCTTAAAACTAGATTGTGATTGCTGCGCTGATTCATTTGGTGGTGTTTGATTTTCTGCTAAAGCAGGTGACAGAAAGCTGGTCATGCCGAATGATGCCATCAAGAGTGCGAGTG